>DATHRY010000395.1:0-6144 GCA_035464715.1 Longimicrobiales bacterium | reverse complement strand
GGGAGCCTGGCCGTGGGGAAGCTCGCCGACCTGGTGGTGCTGGAGGCCAACCCCCTGGACGACATCCGCAACACCACGTCGATCCGCTGGGTGATGAAGAACGGGGAGCTCTACGAGGACGAGACGCTGACGAAGATCTGGCCCGAGCGGGAGGAGCTGCCGCCGCTGTGGGGATGGGAGGGGGGCGGACCGCCACGCTGAGGGGTTTATCCGTCACATGAGGGCGTAGGGATCGACTTGACGGGTATATCCATCACGCCCATTGCTCCGACGCCGCCCTGTTGGTTAGGTTGGATATATACCGCAAACCCCATCGGGAGTGCCGTGATGACGGATATACGCATCAGCGAGAGGCCTGATCCCGCCATCATGACCGAGATCGGGCGGCGCCTCCGGGGACTCCGGGACGCCACCGGCCTCAACCAGGCCGAGGTCGCCGAACGGGCCGGCCTCGATCGAACCACGGTCTCCCGGGCCGAGCAGGGCGACAATCCCACCCTCCTCACCCTGATCCGGCTCCTGCGGATCTACGGACGCCTCGATGCCCTGGAGACGTTCATCCCCGTCGCCGAGGTGAGCCCGCTGCGGATCCTCGCCCGGGAACGCCGGGCACGGGACCGCCCGGAGAGCCGTGGCTGACGTCACCGCCGCCGCCGAGGTCCGCCTCTGGGGCCGGCTCGTGGGAGGTGTCGTGGAGCTCGCCGACGGCGAGGTCGTCTTCGAGTACGACGACGCGTTCCGGACGTCGGGCCCGGGGATCAGCCCCCTGAAGCTGCCGGCCACCCTGCGGCGGCCGGTCCAGTTCCCCGAGCTCCGTCGGAAGGAGGCGTTCCAGGGGCTCCCCGGCGTCCTGGCCGACGCCCTGCCCGACGCCTTCGGGACGACCGTGATGCGGGCGTACTACACCTCCCGGGGGGAGCTCGAGAAGGCCTTCAGCCCCGTGCAGCACCTCCTGTACGTGGGCGAGCGGGCCCTGGGCGCCCTGACCTTCCACCCGGCGGAGGAGCTGCCGGGGCGCGCCGCCGAGGCCGAGGCGCTGGAGGTGGCCCGGCTGGTGGCGGACGCCCGCCGCATCGTCCAGGGCGACGCGGACGTCACCATCCCCGAGATTTTCCGCATCGGATCGTCCGCCGGCGGGATGCGCCCCAAGGCCGTGGTCCTCCAGAACCCGGAGACCGGGGAGGTGCGCTCCGCCTTCGCCGAGCCCCGGCCCGGCGACGTCCCGGCCATCCTCAAGTTCGACGGCGTCGGGGACGGCCGGTCGGTGTCGGGGCTCGGCCCTCCCCAGCCCTTCAACCGGATCGAGGCGGCCTACGCCGCCATGGCCCGGGAGGCCGGGCTGGACGTGGTGGCGCCCACGATCCTGGAGAGCCCCGAGGGCCACGCCCACCTCCTCATCCCCCGCTTCGACCGGATCCCCGACGGATCCGGCTTCCGCCGGCTCCACCAGCACACCCTGGGCGGGCTCCTCCACGTGGACTACAACGACCCCGGGGCCAGCAGCTACGAGGAGTACCTCCGGACCATGCTCCGGCTCGGCCTCCCCCCCGCGGCCCTGGACGAAGGCTATCGGCGGATGGTCTTCAACGTCCTGGCCGTCAACCAGGACGACCACGTGAAGAACCTGTCCTTCCACATGGACCCCGCCGCCGTGTGGTCCCTGACGCCGGCCTACGACCTGACCTTCGCCAGGGGCTTCGGCTTCACCCGGGCCCACCAGATGCGGGTGCGGGACAAGCGGGAGGGCATCACCCGGGCGGACCTCATCGCCGTGGCGGAGGAGTTCGGAATCCGGGCCCCGGGGCGCGTCCTCGAGCGGGTGGGAGAGGCGGTGGGGCGGTGGGCGGCGTTCGCGGAGGCGGTCGGGGTGCCGGCGGAGGATGCGCGGCGGGTTCAGGAGGAGCTCGAGACGCGCCGGAGGGAGATCGCTCCGTGACGAGGGCGCGGCGCGCCGACCTGCGGACGCGACGACCTGCGGGCGCGCCGGGGTCTTCCCGACGAAGCTCGCGCCGCACTCCGCATGGACTCGCACCGGTCGACCCGCTACCGGACCTTCCCCGTGATCCCGTTCATGGCCGGCACCGGATCTCCATGGACACCATGGACATCGAGGCGCGGCAGCCCGTCGAGGTCTTTGACGATGGGGAGGGTCTTCTGTACCGTGCGCGCTCCACCCCAACAGTTTATCCGGAGTTCTCTGTGCATAGATGGCCCTCGCGTGCTGCCAGCGGACTGCTCGTAGGCGTCGTACTCGGGTGCGGGAGTCCTCCGGAGGAGGCCCCCCTCGCCAATGCCGACGCAACGATCGAGGCGAATTTCTCCACCTACGCGGACAGGCCCGTGCCCGTCACGGTGCGGCGCCTGGAGACGTTGGACGACACCACGCGTCGGGCCTTCCTGTCCTTCGACCGGGATTCGCTCGGCACCGAGTATTACGTCGACCTCCCCGGCGGGTCCTGGAGCGTTCGACGGTACGGGCGGGGCGTCGCGAACGTCATCGTCGCCGAGGCGAGAGCGGCCGCGTGGGAGCAGTTCGGCAACTTGCCCGCGACGGCTCGGGGGATGGAGTTCGTGGAACGCAACTGGTCCTCCTCCCACGACGGTGCGCCCATACCGACGGACACCATGGTCGAGAAGGTGCACGAATGGGGCGGCGACGATGTCGACTTCCAGGGCATCGAGATGGTGCCGCTGGGCGAGCCGGGCGTGGACCGGATCTACGTCGCGCGTTACGCGGCGGAGCCGGCCACGCTGTGCGTGATCTCACTCCCCTTCAACCGCTCCTATCCGGAGGGGTTCAACTGGCTCGACCGGCCCATGTACGCCTACGACCGCTTCACGCCGATCTGTCGAGCGGCCTCCGGTCGGGTCTACCACCCGGCTCATTTCGAGTCCGCGGTACGCGAGCGCCTCGCGGGCGCACGGCTGATCGATCCGTAGGGGGCCGTAGGGGCCGGGAGATCGGATCCCTCCACCGGGAGGGAGGGATCGAGAGATGCCGGGGCGCCGATCCATGCCCCCGTGCCGCACGACGTCAGGGCCGGGCCTCCAGCCTCCACGTGCCGTCCACCGTGCCCACCGAGTCCCCGGCCACCCCGGTCGGGGCGCAGCTCCAGGTGCCCCGGGCGGTCGCCGGCCCGGTGATCACGCCGGGCATCCGGGCGATGCCGTCCCAGAAGGGGATTCCGGTGTCGAGATCGGCGGGGCTCTCCAGGAGCAGGCGGTCGCCGCCCGTCATCCGGAGCCAGTGCTCCTCCAGTCCCAGGACCGGCGTGAAGGACGTTCCGGAGCCGTCGGGTCCCTGGACGCGGCGCTCCACCTCCCCGACGCCGGACGCCACGAACACCCGTCCGCCCATCTCCAGCCGCTCCGCCCCGTCCCAGGTCAGCACGAACTCGAAGGCGCACGCGATGGTGGAGGTGCCGGCGGTGCCGCTCGCCGAGCCGACCACGGCGTAGCGGTTGGGGGGTTGGAAGGATTCGGGATCGGTGGGGCCGTTGCCGCAGGCCGTGGCAGCCAGCAGACCCGTCAGCGCGGCGGCCCGCGTCGTGATGCGCCCGTGGCCCGCCCGGCGGAGGGCGTTCCCGACCCACCACCCCACTCTGCGTCGCGTTCCCTCCTCCCTTCGTCCCATCCTCCGTGGCGTTCTCCCGTCCCGTCGTCCCATCCCACGCCTCCCGAGGCATGTCGTGTTCCTCTCGTGGGGAGATACGCGGCGGGGCGGCGGCGGTGACGGGGCGTGCTCCCCCTCACTCCGCCCTCAACGCCTCCACTGGATCGATCCGCACCGCCCGCCGGGCCGGCACCCACGCCGCGACCAGAGCGACGGCCGCCAGCACCACCGGCGTCCCGATCCAGGCCAACGCCCCCACCCCGTCGAACTCCACCACCAGTCGCGTCAGCCACCCCGACGCCACCGCGGACAGCACCGCACCCAGGGCGACACCGCCGCCCCAGTACACCAACGCCTGCCGCACCACGTCCCGCATCAAGCGATCCGGGGCGGCTCCGAGAGCGAGGCGGGTCCCGATCTCCCGGGTGCGGCGGGCCACGGTGAAGGCGAGCACGCCGTAGATCCCCACCGTCGCCAGGAGTAGCGCCCCCGCCCCGAGCAGCCCCAGGAGGGCCAGCCCGAAGCGGGGTCCGGCCATGGAGGCGGCGACGAGGGACTCCATGGTCACGACCCGGGTGACGGCCACGGGCACCGGGGCCTCCCGCAGGACGGCCCGGACCGCTTCGGCGTGCCCGGCGGGATCGCCGTCGTCGGTCCGGAGGACGAAGGAGGCGGTCCGGCGTGCCCGCTGCAACAGGGAGAAGTAGACGTGCCCCGCATCCGCCACGTCGGGACGCTCGGTGGGGACGTTGCCCACGACGCCGATGATCGTGGCCACGTCCCGGGCGAGCCCGAAGACCTGGACCTGGCGCCCGATGGGGTCCCCGTCCGGGAAGTAGCGGTCGACGATGGCGCGGTCGACGATCACCGCCGGGGTTGCCCCGTCCACGTCCCGCTCGTCGAAGGCTCGCCCCGCCTCCAGCGGAATCCCCATCGTCCGGAAGTAGCCGGGCAGCACGGGCCGCATCATGCCCCCGGGCTCCAGCCCCTCGCGGTCGGGGCGCTCGATCTCGAAGCTCCCGGACCACATCACCCCATCCAGCGGAAGCACCTCCCCCGCCCCCGCGGACGCCACGCCGGGGAGGACCGCGAGGCGGTCCAGGGTCTCCCGGTACAGGGCGAAGGTCTCGTCCCGCGGGGTCCCGGCCGGCAGCTCGACTTCGACGGCGAGGACGCCCTCCGGCCGGAAGCCCAGGTCCGCAGAGGCGACCCGCGCGTACGCCGCCCAGGAGAAGCCCACCGCCACCAGCAGGACCATGGACACGGCGATCTGGGCTGTCACGACCCCACCCCGCAGGTGCGTCGTCCCCCGGGAGCCGGCGACCCGGGTGGACCCGCTCAGGAGCCCCCGGGTCCCCGTGCCGATAGCCGAGGCGATGGGGGCCGCCCCGACTATGGCGCTCACTCCCACCAGGAGGCCCAGCGCCGCGGCGAAGACCCGCAGGTCGATGGACAGCGGTCCCAGGACGTCCAGGGCGGACAGGGCGTCGGCGCCCCAGCGCGAGACCCCCGAGAGGAGCGCCCGGGCCAGCACCAGGCCGAGCCCGGTCCCGATCACCGCGAACAGCGTCGTCTCCACCAGGACGAGCCGGCCGAGCCCGCCCCCGGCGGCTCCCAGCGCCCGCCGCAGCCCGAACTCCCGGCGACGGTCCTCAGCCCGGGCCAGGAGGACCCCGATCACGTTGAGGCACGCCATCCCCAGGAGGAGGGCGACGCCGAAGGCCAGGAGGGCGATCCCCGCCCGGGTCTCCCCCACCAGGCTGGTACGGAGGGGCTGCAGGACCCGGACCTGGCCGTTGTCCCGGGCCCGCTCCGTCTCCTCGACGAAGCGTCGGTTGAGCTCCGCGGAGGCGACTTCCAGCGAAGTCCCGGGGGTCAGCCGCGCCACCGCCCCGAGCATCTGCCAGCCCCACCGGTCCTCCTCGTACCACTCGGGGCCCAGGGCCAGGGCCCGCCAGAGATCGACCCCCTGGGGCAGCATCCCCACCGCCGGCGCCACGCCCACGATCCGGTACTCCTCCCCGTCCAGCGCCAGAGTCCGCCCCACCGCCGAGGGGTCTCCGCCAAAGGCGTCGAGCCAGTAGCCGTGGGCGAGGACGACGCTGCGGTCGGCCCCCGGGACTTCCTCCGCGGGGTCGAACCAGCGGCCGTTGACGGGCGTCAATCCGAGGAGGGGGAGGAGCGAGGCCGAGGCCCGGGGGGCCCGGACCCGGACCGGCTCGACCCCGTCGGTCCGGTGGACCGTCTCGCCGATCGTCCACGCCGCCGATCGATCCACCACCCCGTCCGCCGCCGTGATCCCCCGGAGGTCCAGGGGCGAGATCGCGTCGACCACGTTCGCGCCGCCCTGGAAGCCCGAGTAGAGCCGGACAAGCTGGTCTTCGGCTGGGTATGGGAGGGGGCGCAGGAGGGCCTTGTCCGCCACCGCGAACATCACCAGCACCGCCGCCGTGGAGATGGCCAGGGTCCCCGTGATGACCACCGCCACACCCGGCGCGCGGCGGAGGCCCCGAAGGGTGGAGCGGACGTCG
>DATHRY010000394.1:0-12506 GCA_035464715.1 Longimicrobiales bacterium | reverse complement strand
CGACGAGTCGATCAATCGGTAGTTCACGTAGCGCCTTCGGACGCAGTTTTCCACCGCCTCCCCCATCCCGTCACCACCGCCACCAGCACCACGACGAGCAGCCCCCACGAGTGGACGTTGTGGAGCCCCGCCTCGAGCGCCGACAGCCTCGGCATGCCCGCCACGTCCGTGGTGAGGGCGCCCGCCAGGACCGTGGGGATGAAGAAGGGCAGCAGGAAGGGATACGTGCAGACCGTCACGTCGAGGATGTTGGCCCGACGGGAGGGGCCGATCCCGGCGGCCTCCCCGGTCCGGCGGGCGAGCTCCCCCACGGCCAGGATGGCCACCACCGAGTGGGTGGTCAGAAAGGTGGCCGCCGTCACCGATCCGAAGATCCAGCCCTCGGCGGCCCGGGGGGTCCGGGCCTTCCCTTGGGCGTATCCGAGCACGCGATCCAGGAGGCCGCTCGCTTCGAGTCCGCCCACCAGCCCCATGAGCAACACGGTGAAGATCGACACCCCCACCCCCCGGCGCATGCCGTCCAGGATCAGGCCGTCGGCGATGAACGCCTCCGGGTCGATCCCCATGAGGTCGCCCGGCGCGAAGCGACCGAGGGCAAGCCCCAGGAGCGCCGCCCCCAAGCTGCCGATCAGCAGCGCCTCCACCAGGTGCGCCTTCCGGAGCAACGCCACCATCACGCCCACCGGGACCGCGAGCATCAGGAGGGCCACCGCGTCCGAACCCGTCCCGGCCAGAGCGGCGGCGACCCCATCCTCTGCCCCACCGAACACGGCGAACACGCCCATCGCCAGCGCCGCAGCGGGCAGCGCGTAGCCCAGCCGGCTCCGCACCACCCCGCCGATGTCCGCCCCCTGCGTGGCGGCCGAGGCGATGGTGGAGTCCGAGATCGGCGACACGTTGTCGCCGAAGGTGGCGCCGGAGAGGAGCGCCCCGATCAGGAAAGCGGGATCCGCCCCCAGCGCCGCGCCGGCGGGATAGAGCAGCGGCGTGCAGATGATGAGCGTGCCGAGGGACGTGCCGGTGGCCATGGAGAAGACGACGCAGACCAGGAAGGCGCCCACCACGTAGCCGCCCCCCCGGAGCCCGGCCGCGTCGGCGAGCCAGACCAGGCTCTCCACGAGCCCGCTGGCCCCCAGGAGCGTCCCCAGGACCCCGGCGAGGATCCAGGCCAGGACCATGAGCATGACGATGCGCCGCGCCATCCCGTCCAGGACGGCCTCGCTGTACGCCCGCCGGTCCCGGGCCAGCAGAAGCCCCAGGGTGAGCGCGGCCAGGAGGATCGGCCAGAAGCCGGTCTCGTCGGGCGCCCCCGAGAGCCCCAACCAGCCCACGCCCGCCAGGAAGAGGACGAAGGGCGCGAGGGCACCGGCGGCGCCGCCTCGGAAGTCCAGGACCCGGGTCGTCATCCGCGAACGCAGCGGCACGCCGATCTCGTCGAGCCCCGTAGCGGGCGGGCTACGATCCCCCCGGCCCGCTCGGGAGCCGCTCGTGGGCCAGCTCCGGGCGCGTCGCCGGGTGGTTCCCCACCTGGTCCATGGTCCGGGCGTCGAAGAGGCGGCCGTTGATCATCACGTGGGAGATCGACTCGGTGTTCCGGATGTCTTCGAGAGGGTTCTCCTCCAGGACCAGGAGGTCCGCGAGCTTCCCGACCTCCAGGGATCCCAGGTCGTTCGCCATGCCCAGGGCGGCGGCGGGGTGCATCGTGGCCGAGCGGATGGCCTCCATCTCGCTCATCCCGCCCTGCTCGAACATCCAGATCTCCCAGTGGGCGGCGAGCCCCTGTCGCTGCCCGTGGGCGCCGATGGCCGTGCGCACGCCGCGCCGGTTGAGCTCGGCGACGTGCCGGGCCACCGCGATGTGATGGTAGTCCTCCTCGCCGGCCATCTTGAGACGACGACGGGCCCGGGCGTCCACCTGTCCCGAGGGCGTGAAGCGCATCAGCCGCTCGTTCTCCCAGACGTTCGTGTGCTCGTACCAGTAGTATTCCCCGGAGACGCCGCCGTAGCTGACGACGAGGGTCGGGGTGTACCCGACGTCGGTGCGCTCCCACAGCCCGAGCACGTCCTCGTAGAGGTTCCCGGGCGGCAGGTTGTGCTCGATGGTCGTATGGCCATCGATGATCTGGCTCAGGTTCTGGAAGAGGGTCGAGCCCCCCTCGGGCACCACGTTGATCCCCTCGAGGTCCGCGGCCTCGAGGATCCACTGCCGGGCATCCCGGCGGCGCTGGTTGTACGACTTCACGCTCGGAGCCCCGTCCGCCTTCTGGCGACGGACGTGCATGAGAGCGTCCTCGAAGCTGTCGGTCTGCGAGCGGAACGGGGTGACGGCCCCGTAGAGGATGGTCCCGGTGGAGAAGACCCGGGGACCCACCTTCATCCCGGCGGCGACCATCTCGCCGTCGGTGAAGATCATCTCGTTGGTGTTGGACGGGTCGTGCATGGTCGTGACCCCGAAGGCGAGGTTCACGTAGAACGGCCAGTCGGTCTCCGCCGTCATGCCCCCGCCGGCGCTGCCGACGTGGGCATGGGCGTCGATGATCCCGGGCATGAGCGTGCGCCCCGACGCGTCCACGACGTGGGCTCCCGAGGGGACGTCGACCGAGGCCGCCGGTCCGACCGCGACGATCCGGTTCCCCTCGACGACGACGGTGCCGTCCTCGATGACACCCCCGTCCGCCCCGTGGGCCGTCGGATCGTCGGAGGCGGTGATGACCCGGCCCCCGACGAAGGCCACCGTCCCCGTAGGCACGTCCGCCTCGACCTCGAGGTCGATCGCCACGCCGGCCGTCTCGGGCTCGGGAGCTTCGCCGTCGGCCCCGTCCACGAAGGGGAAGGTCTCGGCGACGCTCCGGGTGAAGTACTCGGGCCCCCGCATCCAGTGGACGGTCCGGTCGTCGGACCAGTGCAGGTAGGACCCGGACTCCCCGGAGATCTGCTCGACGGGGAACCCGTCCGCGCCGGAGGACACGCTCACGGTGCGTCCCGCCCGGGGGAAGCGGGCGAGGTACGTGCGCCACCCCTGGGTGAAGGCGACCCACTCTCCGTCGGGGGAGATGGACCACTCCAGGACCTGGTCGCCCTCGAGGTGCGTGATCTCGTCCGAGCCGTCGAGGGCGACGGAGCGGACCCCACCCTGCTGGAACAGGATGCGCTCCCCGTCGGCGGAGAAGGTCGGTGTGCTCCCGCCCTCCCGGACGAGCTCGGGCTCGCCGCCGGCGGCCGGGACACGGTAGATGCCGGTGTCGTTCGACCAGAGCGTGGAGCGGCGGTCGTTCCCGTTGATCCGGCGGTAGACGATCCAGTCCCCGTCGGGCGAGAAGGCCGGCTCCGCATAGTGCCCCGGCGCGTCCACCACGGCGCGGCCCACGCCCCCCGAGGCGGGCACGACCTTGATCGCGCCCAGCTCGTCGTCGTCCCAGGTGGCGTACACGATCCGGGACCCGTCGGCCGAGAAGCGGGGGAACGCCTCGATCTCCTCGGCGCTCGTGACCCGCCCAGCGCCGCTGCCGTCGGCGTTCGCGCTCCAGAGCCGACCCAGCGCCGAGAAGACGATCCGACGTCCGTCGGGCGAGGTCCGGGCGTCGCGGATCATGCGGACGTCGACCCGCTCCGGCGCCACGTCCACGTCGTGCCGCACCACATCGGCGACCCGCAGGTCCACCTCCGCCGTGAAGGGGATCTGGGCGGCCGACCCGCTCTCGGTGTCGATGCGCCAGAGCTTCCCCTGCGCCCAGATCACCACTTCCATGGTGCCCGGGACCCAGGCGTAGTCCGTGTAGGGACCGTGAATGGCCCAGGCCTCCTGCATGTCGTGCTCGAGGCCGTCGAACACGGGCCACTCGGCGCCCGACTCCAGGTCCCGGAGGTGGAGGACGGTGTTCGTGCCGACGCGGCGCAGGAAGGCGAGGTGCCGCCCGTCGGCGTGGGGCATCGGAGTGATGGCGCCCCCGGCGCCGCGGGTGACCAGCTCCTGCTCGCCCGTCTCGAGGTGGCGACGCAGGATCCCGTAGATCCCCGGGTAAGGGTCCTTGTTGTACTGGAAGAGGGGCCCCTGGGTGAGGTCCTGCGAGAAGTAGACCCACGCGCCGTCCGGCGAGACGGCGGGCTCCCCTTGGTCCTGCTGCTCGTTGGGGCGGTCCGTGACCTGGAGGCCCGAGCCCCCCGTCCGGTGGTACATCCAGATCTCACCGGCGCCGAGGGAGCGGCTGAAGACGAAGTGCTTGCGCACGAAGAGATACTCGCCGTCCGGCGACCACTCGGGCGAGTTCACGTCCCGGGTGCGCTCCTGGGTGACCTGCTCCGCATCCGACCCGTCCGGGGCCATGGTCCAGATGTTGTTCAGCCCGTCCCGGTCGGAGACGAAGGCGATCCGGGTCCCGTCGGGCGAGAAGCGCGGCTGGAACTCGAAGGCGGGTCCGCCGCTGATCCGGGTCGCCGCTCCGCCCCCGATGGGCAGCGTGTAGATGTCCCCCAGGAGATCGAAGACGAGCGTCCCCCCGTCCGGCGACACGTCCACGTTCATCCACGTCCCCTCGTCGACCGTGAACTCGACCTGCCTGGTGTCGGTCCAGGTGTGGTCGATGGTCCACGGCTCCCGCTCGTCGTCCTGGGCCCCCACCGGGAGGGCCGCGAGAAGCAGGGCGAGTCCAGCGAGTCCCGTGCGCATCATCCCCTCGTCTCCGTCGCCTCGGTTCGGTTCGGATGCCGCCACGACCGGCGGCGCGAGGCGAGGATTGTACGGCCTCGAGCCTACGCGCGCTTGTTCCGGACGGGCCGGAGGCCCAGGGTGAGGGCGACCCGCAGCACGTCGCCACGTGCAGCTACCCAACGGAGCCTGCCCCCTGCCTCGGGTAGCTCAGTCCGGACGGCCGTCGCATCGGCTTCGGGGTCGGGGCGTCCTCGACCGAGACGTGGGCGGCCCGGGCGTCCCCTTCGCCGTGGTCGGGGGTGGCGGACTCTTCCGACACCGAGTCGAGCGGGGTCGCCGCACCTTCCGGACGTCTGCAGTCCGGGTGCGGCGACCCTGGCGTTTTCAAGATCCGGAACGAATCGTTCCTGACACAGGCACGATTCGATACGCTCGCGGGAGAAGGCCGGAGGCCCGCGCCCGCCGGAATCGCCCTGTGCAGGCGGACGCCGGGATCACAGATGCCCCCGAGTACGGATCTTGCGGATCGTGGGGCGTCCGCCCCCCGCCCACATCCTGAACCGGAGCTTCGCCGTGGCGAGACGCGTGCTCCTCGTGGACGACGACCGGGCCATCCTCGAGTCCCTGGGGGAGGCACTGGCGGAATTCGGACTCGCGGTGGAGGTGGCGGGAAGCGCCGAAGAGGCGCTCGCGCGCCTGACCGCCTGGAAGCCGGAGCTCATCCTGAGCGACATCCGCATGCCGGGCATGGACGGGATCGAGCTCCTGGAGGTGATCCGGGACCGTGCGCCGGAGGTGGACGTCGTCCTAATGACGGCCTTCGACGACATGCCCACGGTGGTGCGCGCCATGCGGGCCGGCGCCCTGGACTTCCTGGTGAAGCCCATCCAGCTGGCGGAGCTGGAAGGCGTGCTCTCCCGGGCGGCGAGGGACCGCGCGGCGCGGGAGCGGGCGGCCAGGGAATCCGAGGACGACGCCCGGGCCTACCGGCTGGGAGAGTTGGTGGGCCACGACCGGGCCATGATCGAGGTCTTCAAGCTGGTCGGCCAGTTGGCGACGAGTCGGGTGAACGTCCTGGTCCGCGGGGAGTCGGGGACGGGGAAGGAGCTCGTGGCCCGGGCCATCCACTTCAACTCCCCGGACGCCTCCGAACCCTTCATCCCGGTGAACTGCACCGCGCTTCCGGAGCCCCTGCTGGAGTCGGAGCTCTTCGGTCACGTTCGCGGCGCCTTCACCGGAGCCGTGTCCGATCGCCGGGGTCGCTTTCTCCTGGCGGGGCGCGGGACCGTCTTTCTCGACGAGATCGGCGACACGAGCCCGGAGTTCCAGGCGAAGATCCTGAGGGTTCTGGAGGACAGTGAGATCTATCCCCTGGGTGGCGAGACACCGGCGCAGACCGAGGCCCGCGTCATCGCCGCGACCCATCGGGACCTGGAGTCCCGGGTCGCCGAGGGAAGCTTCCGGGAAGACCTCTACTACCGCTTGAAGGTGGTAGAGGTGGTGCTCCCGCCGCTCCGGGAGCGACGGGACGACATCCCGCCCCTCACCGCTCACCTCGTCCGTCGCGCCGCCGAACGTCTTCACAAGCCGGCCCCCACCCTCACCGACGCCGCCTTGGCCGCGCTCGTGCGGCACGACTGGCCCGGGAACGTCCGGGAACTGGAGAACTGCCTCACCCGGGCGGTGGCTCTGGCCCGGGGGGGCGTCATCCGGCCGGAGCACCTGGGGCTGGTGGCCGGCTCGAGGCCGTCGAACGGCGTGTTCAGGTCGCTGGACGAGGTCGAGGCGGAGCACGTCCAGCGGGTCCTGTCGGGGGTGGACGGTAACAAGGCGAAAGCAGCCCGGATCCTCGGCGTCTCCAAGCCTCGCCTATACCGAATGCTCGAGCGGCACGGGATCGGGAATCCGCCCGGGGAGTCCGGGTCCCCGTGAACGGCCTCTCCCGGCTCTCCCTTCGGAGTCGATTCCTCCTTCTGGTCCTCCTGGGCGTCGTCCTCCCCCTGGGCCTGGTGGGTGTCGGGATCGTCCACACCTCCCGGGACACGGGCGTGGAACTGGTCCGGATACGCCTTGCGGATGCGCTGGAACAGACGACGCTGGCCATGGGGCGGAGGTGGTCCCGGAACCAATCTGAGCTCCTGGACCTGGGGGAGACGCAGGCCGCCCTCGGCGCCCTCACCGGATCCGTCTCGGAGGCCACACCGGGCTTCGACCGGCTCGCGGAGGCCTGGGAGCGGGTCTCCGAGTTCGCCTGGCTCGTGGAGATCACCGACCCGGACGGGGAGATCCGGCTCCGGCTTCCCGACGATTTCGGTCTGACGCGGTCCGGCCGCGCTCCGCCGCCCGGATTCCTGAACTACGATCTCCCCCTCAGGGAGCGCTTGAGCGGCACGGTGATCGGGACCCTCCGTGTGCGCTTCAGGAGCGACGCCCTCCTGGATCCCACCGTGGGGCAAGGGGGGCTGGGAGGATCCGTCCTCGCCGTGGTGGATCGCAGGAGCGGCATCTCCCTCACCCCGATCCCCCTGGACCCCGCCCGCTTCGAAGAGGAACGGTTCACGCTGGGGGGAGAGGAGTGGCTCTCCGTCGGGCGGGACGTCACGGACCCCCCGGTCCGGCTCTGGATGGCCGCGCCGCTGGGCCCGGTGACCACCCCCCTCGGGGACGCGGCCCGGAGGGGGATTCTCGCCCTCCTCCTGGCCGTCGTGGGGACCTTCGTCCTGGTCACCCTCTTCTCCCGACGGCTCACCCGCCCCCTGGAGGGGCTCTCCCGCGCCGCCACCGCGGTGGCTGGCGGGGACCTCTCCGCCCGCGCCGACGAGGTGGGGCCTCCCGACGTCCGGGAGACGGCCGCCGCCTTCAATGCCATGGTGACCCGCCTCCGGGAGACGCTGGACCGGATGAGCAAGAGGGACTCCCTCGCCGCCGTGGGGGAGTTCGCCGCGAACCTGGCCCACGAGGTGCGGAACCCCCTTACGTCCATCCGGATGGACCTCGAACGGTGCGGTCGCAAGGTGGAGGAGGATCCCGCGGCCGCACGAGCGCTGGCCCATCGGGCGTTACACGAGATCGATCGGCTGAACGCCTCCCTCTCGGATGTGCTTCACGTGGCACGGGACCGGAGCCCGCCCCGGGCTGAGGTCGATCTACGGGTCCCGTTGGGGGCCGCGGTCCGGGCGGCATCGCCCCGGTTCACCGAACGGAGGTGCGTCCTGACCTTCCAGGACCCCGAGGATCCTGTACCCGTGGTGGGGGATGGGCCGTCCCTGGAACAGCTCTTCCTGAATCTCCTGCTCAACGCCGCTGAGGCTTCTCCTCCCGGGGGATCGGTCCGAATGACCGTGGAGAGGAACGGGCCGGAGGTCACCATCTCGGTGGCGGACGACGGACCGGGCATCCCCGCAGCCGATCGGAGCCGGATCTTCGAGCCCCTGGTCACCACCAAGCCCGACGGCACGGGGCTGGGACTTCCCATCGCCCGCCGCATCGCCCGGGCCCACGGCACGGAGATCGAAGTGGAGAGCGGCCCGGGAGCCGGGGCCACCTTCAGCGTGCGGCTTCGCGAATGAGGGCTTCAGGGGGCTCGATTCGTTACCACGGGCGCTTCCCGGTGTCACGCACCGCGACGCTCGTGGACGCCGGCGAATCGTGTGCAACTTTCCAATTTGTTTTTGCACAACGACTTGCAGAATCGCGCTGCTTCCGGCACGTCGATTGCCAATCGGGTGGCCGCCGGCTCCACCGCCTCCCGCCGGGATTCCGGTCCAGGGGGCGAGAGCCCCAGCAGGGAGAGTCCCCATGAACGGCAAGACCCCGTCTCTTCGCGTTCGTAGCAAGGTGCTCCGCGTTGGCGCGCTCCTGGCCCTCGGCGGCACCATCATCGCCTTCGCCCTTGCGGCCGCCGGCTCCCAGTCCATGCAGGAGGATCTGGTCTTCCGCCGGGTCCACGTCTCCGCCGCAACCGACTACTGGTTCGGTGGCTTGCCGGCGCTGGGGCGACTGTTCACGGGGACCAACGGCCGGGGGAATCTGGGAGTCTACGATCTCGCCCAGGATCGGTTCGATGTTCTGAAGGCAGACTCCACCGACTTCCTTCTGTACGCGTTGATCTCACCGGACGGCAGCCGGATCGCCGCCTTCTGGGCCCACTTCACGGCCGAGCGGTCGGCGAGCGAGAACCAGCTACGCGTGATCTCCCGGGACGGAGCCGGCGAGCGGACGCTCATCTCCGTGCCCGGTCCGTTCTGGCTTTCCCCGATGGCCTGGATGCCGGACGGGAAGTCCATCATCGCCCAGCAGCGCCGCTCCGGCATGGCCGCCCTCGGCGGATTGGAGCTCGTCGAGGTGTCGATGGACGATGGAGCACGGCGGGTGATCACGCGGTTCGATGTGCAGGCGATCCCAGCCCTGTTCGTTTCCCCGGACGGACGGCACGCCGCGTACGGCATCGCCGTGGACGATACGGGAGCGAGGGACATCCATGCAGTGGATCTCGCCGACGGCCGCACCTGGCCCCTCGTTGCGGGGAACGGCGAAGACAAATTGATGGGCTGGCAGCCCGACGGTTCCGCGGTCTTCTTCTACAGCAACCGCGAGCTCGGATGGGGAATCTGGAGGCTTGCCGTCGAGAACGGCCGCCCGGTCGGGGAGCCCGAGCTCGTGAGGGGGGATGTCTGGGACATGGCCCCGCAGGGCTTCAGCGGCGATCAGTTCTTCTACGTCGTCAACCGTGCAGCGGCGCAGATCCGGACGGCGACCGTCGACGTGGCCTCGGGAAGTGTGCTGACGCCGCCGACGATGATCCGGCCGCCGTCGGAGGGGTGGAGCCGCGAGCCGGCGTGGTCGCCGGACGGAGACTACCTCGCCTTCCTCGATTACCCTGCGGGGGAGGGATGGGACGCCAACCATGCCCGGTTGGGAATCCGCTCGGTGCACACGGGTGAGACGCGCTATCTGCCGTTCCCCTTCCCCAGCGCTGCTCAGCTGTACTGGGGCCCCGAGAGCGAGAGTATTCGGGTGCTGGGGAACCGAGCTGGGGTGCGGGGATTGCACCGGCTCGACCTGAGGACCGGTTCCGTCGAACTGCTTCGGGAACTCCCGAACCGAATGGACGCCGGCGGCTTCGCCTTTTCACCGGACGGTCGCTCGTACTACTTCCACCGCGACCGGAGCGAGTTGTGGGCCGGAGACGTCGCCACCGGGCAGGAGCGACGGGTGGCCCGGGTGGAGGGCATCAATCGCCGGATCGGCGTCTCCCCCGACGGAGAGACCGTAATGGCGATGACCGGGGGCCACCTGGAGGAGAACGCCATCGTCCTGATCCCCGCCGCCGGGGGCGAGCCGCGGGAGATCTGGCGTGGAGAGGGCATCCTCGCCGGCGGACCCTTCTTTCACATGACCCCGGACGGACGGTACGTCCTCGCGGCGGAGTTCCTTCCGCCCGCCGGGATCTGGCGGTTCTCGGTGGACGGCTCGGAAGAGCCGGTGCAGATCATCGAGGGCGAGGCCCCGCGAGGCTTCCGTATGACCGCCGACGGCCGTCGCATCGCCTACTGGGAGTGGCCCGACCCCGAGGGCAACAGCGAGATCTGGGTCATCGAGGGCTTGGCGGGATGGAGGTCCGACGACTGATGAGTTCGGCCCCGGATCCGGATCATCACCGAGTGAGGGCGAGCCCGAGCCCGACGCCGGGGACCGTGCGGCCTCGACCCTGCGCGCGCTTGTTTCGAAGGTTGCGGAGGCCCAGGGTGAGGGCGTCCCACCGAAGGCGTCGGGGCCCGGTCTCGTTGGGCCCCTGAACGGCGCTCCTCCCGTTGAAAGGAAGCCCAGGATGGAGAACGACGGTTCGCGGAAGCCCGGAGCGGAGAGCCCCTACGACGCATTCACCTTGTGGGACCTCCGGGTAGAGGTCGTGGAGGGGGACCGCCCCATGGTCTGCAACCACCAACCGGGCGACTGGTTCGAGCTGTCGGGCGAGAACCTCCGCTTCCCCGATGGGCAGACCTTCCCCCTCTATCCGCTGGCCGCCCTCCTTCCCTTCCTCCCGGCGAAGCAGCGGGACACCCATTCCAACGACTGGATGACCACGGACACCGATATCGCCTGCCCCGACCCCCACTGCGGGGGCCGCTTCCGGATCACCCGCATCGGCAAGAGCACCTTCCGGCACGGCGAGGTCACCCGGGTGCCCCTACCTCCGCGGAGCTCCGAGTGACCTCGGGCCCGGACGCCATTCCGGAATCCCCCGCGATCCCGAGCCGCACCCTCCGGGCCGGCTACGACGTCTCCCGCCTGATCCTGGGCGGCTGGCAGTTCTCCCCGGGTCACCACCCGACCACCTGGGACCTCGACCAGGTGCTGGAGACGCTCGTCGAGGTGGCCGACCTGGGCGTCACAACCTTCGATTGCGCCGACATCTACGACGGCGTCGAGGAGCTCTACGGCCGGTTTCTGGCCCGGTGGCGGACCACCTCCGCGGCCTGGCCCCTCCGCGTCCACACCAAGTTCGTCCCGGACCTCCAGGCGCTGCCCACGCTGACCAAGGCCGACGTGGAGCGGGTCGTCGACCGGTCCCTCCGGCGCCTGGGGGTCGAGCGCCTCGACCTCGTCCAGTTCTACTGGTGGGACCCGGAGGTCCCGGGCTTCGAGCAGACCGCCGTCTGGCTGAGCAAGCTGCGGGAGGCGGGCAAGATCCGTCATCTCGCGGGGACCAACCTCAACGTGGAGCGGTGCCGCGCACTCCGGGACGCCGGCGTCGAGCTGGTGGCGAACCAGGTGCAGTATTCGGTCCTGGACCGCAGGCCCGAGCGCACCCTGGCCGGGTACGCCCGGGCGGAGGACATGGCGCTCCTCTGCTACGGGGCGCTGGCCGGGGGCTTCCTGACGGATCGCTGGCTCGGAAAGGACGAGCCGGAAGGCCTCACCCTCAATCGATCCCTGGTGAAGTACGGCCTGGTGATCGACGAGCTGGGGGGCTGGGCCGCACATCGACGGATCCTGTCGACGATGCGGGCGATCGCCGATGAGCACGGCGTGGACGTGGCCGCCGTGGCCGTCCGTTTCGTGCTCGATCAGCCCGGGGTGGCTGCCGTGATCACCGGCGCGAGCGCGGCCCGCCAGGTCGCGGGCACCATGCGGGCTTTCGAGGCGGAGCTGACGGAGGCCGACCACGCCCGGATCCGGGAGGCCGCGGGCGGCGGGTTCGGCCCCCCGGGGGACGTCTACGACCTGGAGGGAGATCGCACGGGTCGCCACGGACGGATCATGAAGTACGGGCTGCAGGGGGGGCGGGGTACGAGCTCGCCTCGAGAGTCCACCACCTCCGAAGGCCCTCGCCCGGGGTACGGCGGGACCGACGGGACGGGCGACGCTTCCGGGTGAGAGGGGACCGCCCTACCGGAACCCGATCGCGGCCAGCGAGACGGGCCGGCGCCGTCGGGGCCAGAGCGCGACCCACGCGCCGCCACCGGCCTCGAGTGCCAGGGCGTGGCACTCGAGGACATCGGTGCGGGCGATGGGAAGGGGCCGGTCCTCCGCCCACACAGAGGTGGTGGTGACGAACTGCGCGGATCCGATGGACGCGTTCATCCAGGGACGCACCCGCCCCTGCCCGAACACGTACTGCGGCCCGATGGCGAAGCTGGCAATGGCATTCTCGGTGGTGACGTCCACGTCGACGGCTGCCCCGGCCAGAATCAGCTCCGCCGTCGTGGACACCTTGCCGTAGGAGACCAGGGTCAGGTCCGCCCGGACGCCCCACCGTCGGGCCCCTCCGAAGTAACGGACACCGGAGATGCCGAGTCCCGCGCCGCCATCCACGTACCGCCCGAACTCCCCCAGCGGCCGGGCCAGAAGGAAGG
>DATHRY010000393.1:0-2959 GCA_035464715.1 Longimicrobiales bacterium | reverse complement strand
TTCTCGGGAGGGAGCATGGGCCCGCCGGACCAGCCCGAGATGCCCCCGGGCGAGTACATGGCGGCCAAGGTCATCGCAGGCGCCGTCCTCCTGGCCGCCACGGTGGAACCCACCGAGGCCGAGGGGCGACTGCAGGCGTATGTAAAGCGGGGCATGCAGGTGGCCGAGCGCGTCCACCTCTGGCAGCCCCCTGGATCCGGAGCCCACCCATGATGCCCGCCGCCCGCCTCACCGACATGCACGTGTGCCCGATGGTGACGCCGGGCCTGCCGCCCATTCCCCACGTGGGCGGCCCGATCCTCGGACCGGGCGCCCCCGTGGTCCTCGTCGCCGGGATGCCGGCGGCCCGGGTCGGGGACATGGCGATGTGCGTGGGTCCGCCCGACTCCATCGTCCTGGGCTCCTTCACCGTCCTGGTCGGCGGTGCCCCGGCGGCCCGGATCGGCTCCCTGACGGCCCATGGGGGAACGGTGGTCCTGGGCGCACCGACGGTGCTGATCGGCGGCTGAGGGCGGCCAGAGGACCCGGGCGGTGACTCGGAATGTCCTGGGGCCCTCCCCGGCGCCGGATGCAGCCGTACCCGGCGTCCACGCCGGTTCTCCGCCTCGCCCTCCTTGCTGGACCGGCCCGTACGGCACCACCTTTGCAGCCTGATCGTCCGCTCGGGAGCCCGTCCAGGGTGGACGATGCCTCATGGACCGAGTGCGCCACTACGGGAGGACAGACCATGACCGGTCCCAGTGTCTCTGAAACGCGCTCGCGCCCCCGCCTCGGACTCGTCGCCGTGGCCCTGGCGGCCGTGGCAGCCCCCCTACACCTGCAGGCCCAGGACGACACCCGCCCCGGTGTCGCCGTGTTCGAGCTGGAGGCCGCCGGGTCCGTTGGAGAGGACGGGATGGACATGGAGAACCTGGGCATCGGGCTCCAGGCCATGCTCATCAACGAGTTCCGGCAGAACAGCGCCCTCCGGGTGGTGGAGCGCCGCGAGCTGAACCGGATCCTCCAGGAGATCGAGCTGGGCGGGTCCGGCGCCGTCGATCAGGGGACCGCCGCGGAGGCCGGGAGACTGGTCGGCGCACGGTACATGGTCTTCGGGTCGATCACCGATCTCTTCGGCGAGGTCGTCCTCACGGCCCGCGTGGTGGACGTGGAGACCGGCGAGCTGATCCGGAGCGGTCAGCAGCGGGACGCCCGGGAGGAGCTCTACGACGTCCTGGTCCGCACCGCCGCCCAGATCACGGAGGACCTGGACCTCCCCCCCCTCGCCCCGGAAATCCGGGAGGCCCGGCAGGAGAGGGACGTGCCGCCGGGTGCCGTCCTGCTGCTGGCCAACGCCGAGGCCGCTCGGGACGAAGGACGCGACGACCGGGCCATCGAGCTCTATCAGCGCCTGACCCGGGAGTTCCCGGAGTATACGGATGCGCACACGGCGCTGGAGCAGCTCCTGAGCGGCGACAGCGGCTGAGCTGATCCGGGGCGCTCAGAACCCGGGCCGCCCGTCCTCGGCATAACGGATCGGGACCGCCAGGAGGATCCGGACGCCGGACTCCTCCACCGCGCCGTAGACCACGCCGATCAGCCGGCCGTCCTGGTCCACCACGGGGCTCCCGCTGGCCCCCTGGGCGCCATATCCCTGGATCCTCAGGCCGTCGGCCCCGGGGGCCAGCAGCACGCCGCCGGAGACGATGGCGCGCCGGCGGGTCCCCTCCCCCGCCGGGCCGGGACGGCCGCCCAGGGGGAAGCCCACGATCGCCACCGGACTCCCCACGGCGAAGGTGTCGGCCCGGGTGTTGAACGCCGTCAGGTGGGGAACGGTCCCTACGATCCCCTCCGGTCGGGCCCACGCCAGGTCCACGTCGGGATGGGTCCCCAGCACGTCGGCCCTCCAGACCTGGGCCGACCCCGCGAACTGCACCGCGAACCTCTGCCCCGGCCCACCCTCCGCCGGCGCCACCACGTGCCGGCTGGTGAGGAGCGTCCCTCCGGCGTCGATGGCCACCGCCGTGCCCGTGGTGACCGAGCCGTCGGCCCGCTCACTCCAGATCATCGCCACCGCCGGCTCCACCATCCGCCGGATCCGGTCGAAGTCCAGGGAGGCGGCGATCTGCTGGCGCTCGAGGAGCACCGTGGCCTCCTGGAGCCGGCGGCGGAGGTCCTCGACCTCGGCCTCGCCCGGCCGGGTCTCGCTGGACTGGAGCTGCGTCCGCAGGCGTTCGACCTCCGCCCGGGCCAGGGCGACGCTGTCCGCCGCCGCCGCCAGGGTGGCCTCCACCTCGGCACCCCGGGACGTCTCCCGCTCCAGGAGGCTGTCGATCCGGTTCGTCAGCGCCTCCCGCTCGGCCCGCCATGCGGACCGGCCGGACCACTGGAGCAGGAGCACGACGGACACCGCGGCCACGGCGACGGCCGACACGATGGCGAGGCGCCCGCGGGCCCCCATGGGACCTCCGGACGACCCGCCGGACGAGCCTGCGAGGGGTGGCTGCGGGCCGGGCGCGGGTCCCGGACCGGACGCACCTCGCACGCCGGACGTATCTTCCGCACCGGACCCCCGACCCGGCGCGATCCTCGCGTCGGCCCCGATCAGGCGGACGCGAGCACGGGGTCCCTCCCGCCCGAAGCGGATCTCGTCGCCGTCCTGGAGGGCTCGCGGGGAGGTGACTTCCACCCCGTTCACCCACGTGCCGTTGGTGCTCCCCAGGTCCCGGATGGCCCAGCCCCCGGGGACGGTGAGGAGCTCGGCATGCCGACCCGAGACGTCGAGGTCGAGGTCCGGGTTGAAGCGGAGGCCGGCCTCGGCGCCCCGGCCGACGATCACCCGACCCTCGTCGAAGGTGAGGTGCCCCCCCTGGAGCGAGCCGGACAGGACGTCGACGCGGAGCTTCGGTCCGCGCGGGCTCAACCCTCCCACTCCGGCAGGGGCTGACGGCCCACTGGATCGTCGGCCGACGGCGGACGG
>DATHRY010000392.1:0-51976 GCA_035464715.1 Longimicrobiales bacterium | reverse complement strand
GGAGCTCGAGCCCGACCACCAGGTCAGCCGGGACCAGATCGGCGGGACCTTCATCGCCATGGGACGGCACGACGAAGCCATCGAGATCCTCCGGGAGGCCGTGAACCCGATCCACCTGGCGTGGGCCTACGCCGCCGCGGGTCGGCTCGACGAGGCGGACGCGGTGATCCAGAAGCTCTCCGGCCCCGAGGCGCAGTTCCCGCCGGCGCAGATGGACCTGGCACTGGTGGATCTCCTCAAGGGGGACCTGGACAGAGCCTTCGCGCGGCTGGATCAGGCCTTCGAGGATCGGGACAGCCGCCTGCCCTACCTGCCACACCACCCCTTCCTTCTCCACCTGCCGGCGGACCCGCGGATGGACGACCTCGTTCGGCGGATGGGCCTCCGTGTCGACCGGGTCTAGCCGGTCCGTCCCCTTCAGCCACGTCGCCGGAGCGTTCCACGACGCCTGGGCGAGGCAGAATCGTGATCCCGCGCTCCGCTTCCTGAACTACGGGTTCTGGGAGTCCGGGGACGGAGACGGCACCTGGCTGGATCCGCCCGACCGTCCGGATCGCCTCCACTTCAACCTGATCCGGCGCCTCACGGAGGCAGCGGACCTTCGAGGGAAGGTCATCCTGGAAGTGAGCTCGGGCCGAGGAGGGAACTGCCACTACCTGGTGCGCTATGCCGGAGCCCGGCGGGTGGTGGGGGTCGACCGGTGCGCCGGTAGCGTCGAGCTGGCGGGTCGGAGCGTCGGGTCGTCCAGCGCCGCGTTTCTCGTGGGGCTCGCCGAGGCCCTGCCGTTCGAGGCCCGGTCCTTCGATGCGGTGGTGAACCTGGAGGCGGCCCACTGCTATCATGACTTCCCGGGGTTCCTGGCGGAGGTCCGCCGGGTGTTGAAGCCCGGGGGGCTCTTCCTCTTCGCCGACGTGTGGGGCGCGGCCCTGCGCGGGATCGACTGGCCGGCCCGCCGGGCGGCCCTGGCGTCGGCCGGCCTCGAGGAGGTCCGGAGCGAGGCGCTCGGCCCCGGTGTCCGCCGGGCCCTGGAGCGGGAGGCGGAGGGCGTCTACCGTTCCGCCGGAGTGGTCGGCCCCGGGGGTGGGACCGTCCTGGGCCTCCGGATCGCCGAGATGGCCCGGGAGCTCCGCACCCAGCTCGCCGCCGGGGTGTGCACCTATCCTCTCTGGCACCTTCGGAAGCCCGACGAGGCGGGCCAGCCATGAGTCCATCGAAGGAGCGGCATTCCCTGGAGCACACCGCGCCGACGCTCCCGGACGACCTCCCGAAGTCCCGGTCGGAGGCCTCCGCGGCAGAGGTCTCCGAGCGCATCCGCGTGACGCTCGTGTACGACTGGATGCGGAGCCGCCGGTCCGATCGGGAGCGGCTCGCGAAAGAGCTCGCGGGGCTTCTTCCCGCCCAGCGAAGCTATCTGACCAAGGAAGAGCTCGTCTCCCGGTTCGGACCCTCCGAGTCCGACCGGATCCAGGTGGACGACGACGTCCGGGCCTTCGCCGCCGAGTACGGCCTGGAAGTCGTGGCCTCCGACGCGTGGAGCGCCGTCCTGGAGGGGGACGCGTACGCGGTGGAGTCGGCGTTCGGGGTCGAGCTGCACGCCGTGGACGTGGATGGCCGGCGGGTTCGGCTGCACCGGGAAGACGCCACCCTGCCCCAGGAGCTGGCCCGGGTGGTGGACCACGTGCTGGGCCTGCACACCCTCCCCGACAGCCACCGGTTCCACGCCTCGGCCCCGGCGAAGAGCGGCATCGCAAGCGGGGGGCGGGAGGCGACCCGAGGGGGCTCCGGGTCCGGGGGTGCGTCCCCCCACGCCGCGGCCACGCCGGATCACGACGATGGGGACGGTGGGGCAGGCCGGCAGGAGGCCCCGACCGACCGGACCGAGGAGGCGGAGCACACCGAGCCGGGGCAGCTGAGCCGAGCGTACGATTTCCCCCCGGACCAGGCGCGATCCGGGGAAGGGCTCCGGGTCGCCGTCATCTCCCTCGGTGGCGGCATCTACCAGGAGGATATCGAGCGGTACTTCGACCATCACGACGTGGCGCGTCCGCGGCTCACCCTCGTGGATCAGCGGTCCGGCCGCGTACAGACGCGACCGGACCGGGGTGCCTGGGGGACGCCCGCGCCGCTGGACGCGATCCGGGCCGCCGTGGACGATCCCCAGAGTGTCGGGGCCCTGGATTCCGGGACGCTCGAGGCGCTCCGCTGGACGGTGGAGGTGACCATGGACGTCCAGCTCGTGGGCCGGCTGTGCCCCGGCGTGGAGATCGTGGTCTTTCTGGCGGAGAACAACAATCAGGGCGAGTACTGGGCCCTGGCGGAGGCCCTCCGGGGTCCCCACGCCTGCCCGATCGTCTCGTGCAGCTGGGGGACCCTGGAACCTCCATCCACCCGTGCCCATCGGGTCGAGGAGCTGCGACTTCTGGACGACCTCCTCCTGGACGGCGTGCTGCTCGGGGCAACGGTCTGTGCCTCGTCCGGGGACTCCGGCGCGGCGTTGGACACCAGCACGACCCCACCCCGGCCCCGGGTGAACTTTCCGGCCTCCAGCTCCTTCGCGCTGGCGTGCGGGGGTACGATGTTCCGGCACGGAGAGCTGGGCGCGCCGGAGGAGGTGTGGGCGGAGAAGGTCCAGGGGGTCCCGATGTCCTCAGGGGGGGGCTTCAGCCGACTCTTCGGGTGTCCCGATTGGCAGAGGGTCCGGGGGGAGCACACCGGGATGGAGGACGGGGCGGGGCGGGGGGTGCCCGACGTCGCGTGCAAGGCCGATGTCGAACGAGGCTTCTGCATGCTGGTCGGGGATCGGGACATCGCCAACGGAGGGACGAGCGCGGCCGCACCCTTCTGGGCGGGGCTCCTGGCGCTCCTGTCCAGCGAGCTCGGCGCGTCCCCGGGATTCATCAACGCCCTGCTCTACACCCATCCGTTCCGTGACGCCGCTCGGAGCGTGGACGAGGGGAGCAACGGGACCTACCACGCGCGCCCGGGCTGGGACCCCTGCTGTGGTCTCGGATCTCCCCTGTGGAGCAACCTCCTCCGATCCCTGGGCGGCCCAAAGGATTGATCCGGCGGTGAGAGGTGGAGCTCAGGGCTCCGCCATCAATGTTGCCGCGAGATAGGGCCCGAGGAGCGGGCCTTCCCTGCGAGCGAGCGCCCACGCGTCGATGGACCGTCGGATCCTCTCGCACTGACGAGCCAGGTCCTCGTCCCCCAGCGCTGCGATCCGGGCCCTGCACCGGTCCAGCGCCGCCGCCGCGAAGGCATGGGAGACGACCCTCGCGTCCGGCAGACGGACATGGGTTCCGTCCGCGGCGGACTCGAACCGGGGGATCTCCCCGTTCAGGAGCGCGGTCTGCTCCGCCGGGATCAGACCCCAGAGACCGGGGCGCGCGCTCCTCCCGAGCCATGCCTTCACCAGCGACTCGGCGTGAAGGCTCCAGGCCAGGCCGTCCCTGAGGAGTGCGGGGCGGGTGCCCCTCTCGAGGACCACGCGGTAGCAGAAGGTCGAACGGGCCAGGACGCGGACGGCCCCATCGAGGAACCAGGACGGGGGTCCGCGGCGCCCGAGCCATTCGTCCCGCCTCGCCTCTACGGCTCGGTACATCTCCCGGAAGCCTCCGACGACCTCCTGGGCGTGTACGGCCAGGGCATCGGAGTCCGGATCGAGAACCGGCCGGTTGTGGGTCGGTTCGATCCAAACCGGCCGGGACGTCCGCCGCATGGCGTCCGTGTTGACGTGGAGCCAGGTGGGTTCGGCGTAGTCCATCTCTCGTTCGGACAGGCACCCCAACGCGCTGAGGTCCAGCGGCGGACCGCCGTCCCGGGACTCCCAGACCGGCAGGAGCCCGGTGTCCAGCACCGACGCTCCCCCGCTCCCGGACCCGGGATCCCCGGCCCATCGCTGCGGCTGGAGGACGGTCTCCAGGTCTACGAGCACCGGCTCGGTTCCCGACGCCACCAGGTTCTCGAAATGGAGATCCCCGCTCCCCAGGACGTACGCCAGACCCGCGAGCCGACCGGACTGCCGGTAGAAGCGCCGAAGCTCGTCCCGCTCCCGGACGGGCCAATGTTCGACGCAGGCCATCCACCCATAGCCTGCGCCCTCGACGACCGGCACGCACCGGAAGGGTCGGTCTCCCGTCCCGGCGCCGAGGCGTTCGAGCAGGCGGAACCAGGCCTTTTCCGGGCCGACGGAGCGAGGCTTGTACACGATCCGCTCTCCCCCGGCGAGGGTCAGCAGCACGGTCGCGTCACCGCCCGCATGGATGTCTCCCGCCCCGAGGAGGAGGTTCCGGATCGGGAACACGGGCCCCGTCAGGCCCAGCTCCTCCAGGAAGCGGGGCGCGTCGCGCTGGAGGCGATCCGTCAATCGGGCCATGGTGTCGATCCACCCCTGCACCCCGACCCCCACCTGCCGAGCCAGGACGGGATGCTCTTCGAGGACGCGCACCCACCCCCCTCGCAGGAGCGCCCCTACGTAGGCGTCGTAGTCCCGCCGCCCGGGTCGATCCGGCGTCGGTGGCGGGGCCGGTTCCCCCTCCTCCCGGCCGTGCTCGAACTCTGCCAGCAGGACGTCGGCGGCGCGCCGGGACAGCCGGCGCAGGATGAATTGGCGAGCGTCCGCCCTCGCAGGCGCGTCGAGCGTCGGGGTTCCGGGGGGTGCCGGACGCCACCAGCGACGTTCAGCGAGGCGGACCAGGGGGAGCAAGGCCTCCGCGAACGGGATGGGGTCTCCGTCGGCGGACCCGATCGGACCCGCCGCCTCGTGACCCGGGCCCGTCGGGTCCGCCGACGATTCATTCAGACCGTCCAGGAGTTCCCGGAGCAGGTGGGCCCACGCCGGAACCGGGAGGCCCGGGGGCACTCCGGCCGTCGCGAGCCGCCCCGCCTCCGCCTCGGTCCACCCGCTCCACTCCAGGCGGCGGCGGAAGAGCCCCCGATCCCCACCGGCGACCGCACGGCACCAGCGATCGAGAAGGTCGTCCTCCGGCCCGGTCGTTGCGGAGGGGGCATGTCGCCGCAGGAGGGCCAGTCGCTCGAGTACCCCCTGGGACGCCCAGACCAGCTCTGCGAGGGCACCGGGGTCGTTCATCAGGTCAGGACACGGCCGAGGTGCTCCCAGGCCCGGGCCAGGTCCAGGAGATGATCCGGGTCCTGGTGGGGCGGCGGGGCCGCTCCGCCGGCGCAGTCCAGCAGGGCCTGGAGGAACTCGATGTTCGCCTCCTCCCGCTGTCGACCGAGCCGGCCTGCGGACACTCCTTCGTGGAGCAGGGACGGCGTCAGGTCCGGGTCGGCGGGAAGCGCCCGGGTGAAGGTCCAGGTCCAGGTGACGGGGCCCGACAGGGACAGGAGGGTGAGGGTGCCCATGGGGAAGCTCACCGAGAGCCGGAGGTCGGCGAAGTAACCCGGACTGCCGTCGGGCAACTCGTCCCGGGGGTCCGACGTGGGATGGTCGGGGGACTCCCCGCCCGCCCCGACCGCTCCCCCCCCGGCGTGGGGACCCTGAGCCCGGATCGAGCATGGGACGTCGGCCACCCTTCCGTGGAGGGTGTGGATCGGACCTTCCACGGATCCCCGGCCGAGGGCCAGCGCTCCGAGCGGCCCGAGGGCCTGACGCAAGGTGTCCAGCGCCGCATACAGCATGCGGTCGGCGGTGAACAGATCGACGAACAGAGGTCGGACCTCGGTGCTCAGGGTTCGGCAGCCCTGAATGAAGGCCCGGGGAGCCTCCAGGGCACTGAAATGGGGATTGACGTGGAACACTCTCTCCCGCTGCCGGGCGTTCCGAAGGCTCCGCGAGACCGAGTCCACGGCCACGGGGTGATCGCTCAGGACGTGGATGCCACGGTCGAGGAGCCGGGGGATCAGCTCGGTCTCAGCGCTCGGGACGGCGACGCAGGCCACCTGAACGTCCTCGGGAAGGTCATCCGGGTCGACGAAGAGGGGCACGCCCTCTTCGGCCGCCAGCGCCGTCGAGCGCGGACTGCCCCGGGCCAGGAGGCCCACCAGCGTCAGCTCGTCGGGCAGGGCGCGGATCGCAGGGACGTAGACGCGTCCGTAGTTGCTGCCGCAGACGATGGTGGGGCGAGGCGGCATGGCCGAAGGGGGGCCGGGGGAGCGATGCGACGGGCGGACCGCGTGGGCGGGGATCCGAAGTCGATGCACGGTAGACCGGGTCGCGCGGCCCCCGCAATCCGTCGCCGGGTTCCGCCTCTCTCCGGGGTTGCCTGCTTCCAGGCCGCGGTCTAGCTCTCCTCGACGCCCCCGCCGACCGGCGGGGGCGTCGCACCGGACGACGCCAGCCCTCTCGACCACGGATGCGCCATGACCGACCCGGTGGAGCAACAGCTCGACGCATACAACCGCAGGGACATCGACGCCTTCCTCGACGCCTTCGCCCGGGGGGTCCATGTCGAGGACGCCCTGGGGAACCGCCTGATGACGGGGAAGTCGCAGATGCGTCCCCCGTACGAGAAGATGTTCCGGAACAGTCCCGACCTGCAGTGTGTCGTGGCCACCCGGATCGATGTGGCCGACTGGGTGTTCACCGACGAGTGCGTGTCGGGCCTCGTCATGGAGGGCGCCCCCATCGAGACTCGCGGGGTCGCGGCGTACCACGTCAAGAACGGGAAGATCCACCTCCTCCGACTGTATTTCTGAGGGCCGGGGGCCTCCCGGCACCGCAGATCCGGCTTCGTTGACCGGTATTATCATTGTGAGTATACTCATCGTGAAAATACCTGACCTCCGGAGCTACCCATGAACCCCGCGCGGCACCTTCCCCTCCCGCCCCGGAACCACCTTATCCTGGTGGCCCTCGCCGAGTCCCCCCTCCACGGATACGGGCTGCTGGAGCGCCTGCCGGAGATTTCCGACGGCCGGGTTCGGGTGGGACCCGCCTCCCTCTATCGGCTCCTGGACCGGATGGCGGACGAGGGGCTTCTCGAGACGACGGGAACCGGCGCCGACGCCGGGTCGGGACCGCCCCGGACGGTCTACCGGCCGACGGCTTTGGGACGGGCGGTGCTCCAGGCCGAGACCGACCGGCTCGACGGGTTGGTCCGCCGGGTCCGGGCCGGAGGGGGCTCGTGAAGCAGCCCGGTGCGTGGTTCGCGCTTCACCGACTCCTTCTCCGCCTCCACCCCGGGGGGTTCCGCCGCCGGCACGGTCGCGAGGTCCTCCGGAGCACGGCCCTGGCTCTCGCGGCCGACCGACGGGCCGGGCGGGGAACCGCCCCGGCCTGGTTGCGGACCCTCGGGGATCTCGCGGCCAACGTCGTCGCAACCCGCGCCGACGCCGTCCGGAGGGAGGGACGGGGCCTCCCGAGAGCCGCCGGAAGGGCGCTGGGCGGTGGTCTGGCCTCGGGCCCGCGCCGCCTGATCCGAAGCCCGGGCTTCACCGTCCCGGCCCTGGTCTCGCTGGGGTTGGGGATGGGGGCGGCCACGGCGGCTTGGACCCTGGTGGACGCGGCCTTCCTGCGACCTCTCCCCTACCCGGAGGCCCAGGACCTGGTGGTCGTGCACAGTACACGGGCGGGCGAAGGAATCAGCGTGTCCTATCCGGACTTCCTGGACTGGCAGGCCGAGGCGCAGGGATTCGAGTCCCTCGGTGCCTTCACCCGGTCGTCCCGCACCCTGACTGGCGACGGGCCCGCCGAGGTGCTCCGGGGCCTCCTGGTCTCGTCAGACCTGTTTCCGGCGTTGGGGATCGAGCCTGCCCTGGGCCGGGCGTTCGGCCCGGAGGACGACGTGCCGGGTGCCGAGCGGCGGGTGCTGATCACCGACGCCCTGTGGACCGGGCGGTTCGGAGGGGATCCCGGCGTGCTCGGCCGCACCCTTCGGCTGGACGGGGAGCCCTTCGTCGTGTCGGGCGTCCTCCCCCCGGGCTTCGCGTTCCCCGACGGGGTGGTCCTGGGTGCCTCCGATCTCTACCTCCCCATGGGCTTGGCGGCAGGCCGGGACGACTGGCAGGACCGGAGCAGCCACCCGGGGCTCTACGTGGTGGGTCGCCTGTCTCCCGGCGTCGGGGTCGATCGGGCCCGCGCGGAGCTCACCCGCGTGGCCGAGGCGCTCGCGTCCCGGCATCCGGACACGAACGCCGAGGAGGGGGTCGTGGTCCGCTCTCTCCGGGACGTGCTGGTGGGCGACATGGGGTCCGCCCTGGTCTTCCTTGCGGTGGCAGGGGGACTGGTCCTGGTCATCTCCTGGGCCAACGTGACCGGCCTCTTCCTGGCCCGCCTGTCGGTCCTGCGCCGGGACGTGGGCGTGCGGAGCGCCCTGGGGGCCACCCGGGGACGACTGGCGGGGCTCTTCCTCGGCGAAAGCCTGTGGCTGGGCCTCGGATCCGCGGCCCTGGGTGCCGGCGTGGCGCTTGCCGCCCTCCGGATGGCCGGCGGTGAGATATCCACCCTCCCGGGCCTCGACGCCCCCACGCTCGACGTCCGTCTTCTGGCCACCCTGGTCGCCCTCACCCTGGCCACCGCGGCGGCGGTGGGGGTCACGCCGGCGCTGCGGGCGGGAGCGGGGGTGGAGCGTGCCCCGTCCGCCGGCCCCGGGGCGGGAAGCGGTCGACTCCGGGACGGGTTGGTCGTGGCCGAAGTCGGTCTGGCGGTCCTCCTCCTGTTCACCGGGGCACTCCTGGGCCGGAGCTTCCTGGAACTGGCCGGACAGGACGGAGGCCTTCGGACCGAGGGCGTCGCCACCTTCCGTCTGGCCCTGCCGGAGCCGGAGGATCCCGTGGGTCTCCCGACGATCCAGGGCTACGGGGAGGTGGAGGCGCGCCTCCGGGCGCTTCCGGGCGTGACCGCGGTGGGGGGCATCTCCACCCTCCCCTTCAGCGGGGCGGGCTCGCAGTCGGGGGTCGGGCCCGCCGACGCCGTCGACGACAGCCGGGAGATCCGGACCGACGTCAACGTCGTGACGCCGGGGTACTTCGACGCCGTGGAGCTTCCCCTGGTCCGGGGTCGGACCTTCACCGACGCCGACGGGCCCGGCGCCCCGGTGGTGGTTCTCGTGGACACCCGGTTCGCCGAGCGGGTCTGGCCCGGAGAGGACCCGCTGGGCAAGCGTGTACGGGGGTGGGGCCTCCAGGAGGGGGAGGTCGTGGGGGTGGTCGAGCACGTCCGGAACTACGGCGTCCTGCGGGAGTCCCGGGAGGAGCTGTACATGGCCCACGGCCAGCGGCCCTACATCCGCATGAGCCTGTTCGTCCGGACCGAAGGGGATCCGGCCACACTGTCGGATGCGGTGCGCCGGGAGGTCGCGGCGGTGCTTCCGGACGTCCCCGTGCAGGGCTACATCCGCTTCCGGGACGTGGAGCGGGCCACCCTGAGCCGGCCCCGACTGGCGGCCGGACTCGGACTGGCCCTGGCCCTCCTCGCCGCCGTCCTGGCGGTCTCCGGCGTGTACGCGCTCATGGCGTTCGCCGTGGCCCGCCGGACCCGGGAGCTGGGCGTGCGGATGGCCGTGGGGGCCAGCTCCGCGCAGGTCCGCGGCATGGTCCTCCGGCGGGCGGCCCGTCGAGTCGCCGTGGGAAGCCTGGTGGGGATCGCCGGCGCGCTCCTGGTGGCGGGGCTGCTGGAGGGCCTGGTCCACGGGGCGGCCCCCCGGGACCCCCTTTCCCTCGTTCTCGCCGTGGGTTTCCTCGGTGTGGCGGGGCTCACGGCCGCCGCGATCCCCGCCTGGCGCGCGTCCCGTGTGGATCCCGCTCGGGTCCTCCGGGAGGACTGACCGCGGAGCGGCGCTCGGGACTCGTCCGTAGCGCCCCCGCCATCCCGACCCGCGCCCCCGGCCACGTCGTGACAAAGGGGTTGAGCCCGAAGCGGGTTCGGGGGTATCCTTGGCGTCAACCGCGCCGCCCCGGACCCTGCATCCGGGGCGGCGCAGCGTTTCATTCCGGGCGGAAGCCCACCCGGATCCCGAAGATTCCCTGGAGTGGTCGGACCATGTTGGACGAGATCCGCCAGAAGATCGAAGACGAGATCGAGCGCCTGTCGCAGGAGCTCAACGTCGAGCTCCCCGATCGCATCAACAAGGCCGTGGAGCTGGGCGATCTGCGCGAGAACGCCGAGTACAAGTCGGCCCTGGAGCGGCAGGCCTTCGTGCAGGCCCGGATCGGCCACCTGCAGAGCCGGGTCGCGGAGCTCTCGAAGATCGACGTGGACGCCATGCCCGAGGACCGGGTCGGCTTCGGGTCGAAGGTGAAGGTGCGGGACCACTTCATGGACGAGGTGGTGGACTTCACCATCGTGGCCGGGGACTTCATGGACCTCGACTCGGGGCAGGTCTCCCTGGCCTCTCCCATCGGCCGGGGGCTGACGGGGGCCAGGGAGGGGGAAGAGGTGGTCGTCTCCCTTCCCGTGGGGGAGCGCACCTTCACCATCCTCGAGCTTCGCACCCTCCGACAGCAGGTCGGCGCGAAGTCGGACTGACCGGGGTCCCCCGGGGACGGGGCCGCGGGGCGGAACCTGTCCCCCGACCGGGGTAGACGCGCCTTCCGGCCGTCCCACCCCATGGGTCCGCTGCGGCGGACCACCGCCGGCGGCGGGCTCCGAACCCCTGCCATCGTGACTGAGACGCTCCCCGTTGCCCCGGTGCTCCGCGTCCGGGACCTGACCAAAGGCTACGAGGAGGGCGGTCGGCGGCACCTCGTGCTGGACGGCGCCGACCTCGAGATCCGGGCCGGGGAGTTCGTCGTGCTCCTGGGTCCCAGCGGGAGCGGCAAGTCCACCCTCCTGAACCTGGTGAGCGGGATCGACCTGCCCGACTCGGGCACGGTGGAGGTGGCCGGGACGGACCTCACCGCGTTGTCGGAGCGGGAGCGCACGCTCTTCCGCAGGCGGCACCTGGGCTTCGTCTTCCAGTTCTTCAACCTGCTGCCCACCCTCACCGTCCTGGAGAACCTGCTCCTGCCCCTGGAGCTGAAGGGGGCGGTGGGTCGGGCCGAGGCGGAGCGTGCCCGGGACCTCCTGGCCCGCGTGGGGCTCGGGGCCCGGGGCGACGCCTTCCCGGACCGCCTCTCGGGGGGAGAGCAGCAGCGCGTCGCGCTGGCCCGCGCCCTGGTCCACTCGCCGGACCTCATCCTGGCGGACGAGCCCACGGGCAACCTGGATCCGGACACCGGCGCCGGCGTCCTCGACCTGCTGGACGAGCTCGTCCGGGACGGCGGCCGGACGCTGCTGGCCGTGACCCACTCCCGGGCGCTCGCCGATCGGGCGGATCGGGTCCTGCGGCTGGACCACGGGCGGATCCAGGCGGTGGGCGGCGCCGCGGTCCCTTCGCCGGCGCAGGCGGACGGGTCGGTGTGAGCCTCCTCCGTCGCTCCTCCCTCCGCTTCCTGGCCCGGCACCCGGGCCAGCTCCTCCTCACGGTGACCGGGGTCGCCCTGGGGGTGGCGGTGGTCGTGGCCATCGACCTGGCGATCCAGAGCGCCCGGGAGGCCTTCCGGGTCTCCACCGAGACGGTGGCCGGAAGGGCCACCCACCAGGTGGAGGCCGGCCCAGGCGGGCTGCCGGACACGCTGTTCACCCGGATCCGGGTGGACGCCGGTGTCCGGGCCGCCGCGCCGGTGGTGGACGGATACGCCACCAGCCCCCGCCTCCCCGGGCGCGCGCTCCGGGTACTGGGCGTGGACCCGTTCTCCGAGGCGCCTTTCCGGCCCTACCTGGCCCCGAGCGGCTCCGGCCTGGACGTGGGGGCGCTCCTGACCCGGGCCGGGACGGTGCTCCTCTCTGCCGGGACGGCGGCGGACGCCGGCGTGGCGGTCGGCGACACCCTGCCCCTGGTGGTGGGCGGGGCCCGGGTGGCGGTGACGGTCCTGGGCGTCCTCGAGCCCGAGAGCCCGCTGGGCCGTCAGGGGCTGCGGGACCTGGTCCTCACCGACGTCTCCACGGCCCAGGAGCTCATGGGGATGGAGGGACGCCTGTCCCGGATCGACCTGGTCCTGCCCCCCGGGCGGGGCGAAGGTCCGGCCGGGGGGCCCTCGCGCGCGGCCCCGGGCGAGGGAATGGCCCGACCGGATGGGATCGCCCGGGGCGGCGGCGCCAGGGTCACCGGGGACGCCGTCTTCGCCGTCGAGGCCCTCCTCCCCCCCGGAGCCACCCTGCGGCCCGCCGGGGCCCGGACCGGGCAGATGGCCGGGATGCTCTCGGCGTTCGACCTCAACCTGACGGCCCTGAGCCTGCTGGCCCTGGTCTTCGGGATGTTCCTGATCTACAACGCCATGACCTTCTCGGTCGTGCAGCGGAGGGAGCTCCTCGGGGCCCTGCGGGCCGTCGGCGTGACGCGTCGGGAGGTGCTGGGGCTCGTCCTCGGGGAGGCCCTCGTCACCGGGGTGCTGGGCACCGCCGCGGGCCTGGCCCTGGGGGTGGCCCTGGGGCGGGGCCTGGTCCTCCTGGTGACCCGGACCATCAACGACCTCTATTTCGTCCTCTCGGTGGAGTCGCTGTCCACGCCGCCCGCCGTCCTCCTCAAGGGGGCCGCCCTGGGCCTGGGCGCGACCCTCCTGGCGGGACTCCCGGCCCTTCTCGAGGCGGTGAACGCCCCGCCCCGGACGTCCCTGACCCGCTCCGCCGTGGAGGACAGGGCCCGACGGCTGGTCCCGCGGGCCGCCGCGGCCGGAGCGGCCCTCGGCGCTCTCGGCGCCCTCCTCCTGGGGATTCCGTCCCGGAGCGTGCTCCTGAGCTTCGCCGGCCTCTTCACTATCCTCCTGGGCGTGGCCCTGGTCACACCCCTGGCGATGGTGGGCTTCGTACGGCTGCTACGGCCCGTGCTGGCCCGGACCGTGGGCATCCTGGGTACCATGGCCGCCCGGGGGGTCACCGCCTCCCTGAGCCGGACCGCCCCCGCCGTGGCGGCGCTGGTCGTGGCGGTGGCCGTCACCGTCGGCCTCGGGACCATGATCGCCTCGTTCCGCGGGACGGTGGCCCGCTGGCTCGACCACACGCTGCAGGCCGACGTCTACGTCTCCCTCCCGTCCGTCCTGGCGTCCCGCCCGGGAGGGTCGCTCCCCGACGACCTGTTCGATCGCCTGACCACCGTCCCCGGCCTCGAAGGGGTCAGCACCTACCGGGGCTCGAGCCTGCCCACGCCCGAAGGCGAGGCCCGGCTGGTGGCCCTCGACCTGCACCCGAGGGGGGAGCCGGCCTACGCCTTCATCGAGAGGGACCCCGCCGACGTCTTCCCCCGGTTCAGGGCCGGAGAGGTCGTGCTGGTCTCGGAGCCCTTCGCCTACCGGAGGGGGCTCAGCGTGGGGGACAGCGTGGCGCTGGCCGGCGACCGGGGTGGCGCGGTCCTGCCCGTGGCCGGGGTCTTCACCGACTACGGGTCGGACCAGGGGGTCGTCATGGTGGGTCGCTCCGCGTACGACCGTCTCTTCGACGACCCCGGGATCACCTCGCTGGGCCTCTTCCTGGACGAGACCGCGTCCGAGGCCGAGGTGATCGGCTCGTTGGAGGCCAGGCTGCGAGAGGGGGAGGCGGTGACGATCCAGTCCAACCGAACGCTGCGGGAGGGCTCCCTGGAGGTCTTCGACCGGACCTTCGCCATCACCGGCGTCCTCCGGGCCCTGGCCTTCGCCGTCGCCTTCATCGGAGTGTTGAGCGCGCTCATGGCCGTCCAGCTGGAGCGGGCCCGGGAGCTCGGCGTCCTCCGGGCGAACGGACTCACCCCGGGGCAGGTGTGGACCCTGGTCACCACCCAGACCGGGGTGATGGGGCTGGTGGCGGGCATCCTGGCCGTGCCGGCGGGGATCGTCCTGGCGGTGATCATGATCGTCGTGGTGAACAAGCGCTCCTTCGGCTGGACGCTGCAGATGGAGCTGGGGCCGGCGGTGGTCCTCCAGGCGCTGGGCCTGGCCGTGACGGGGGCGCTCCTGGCGGGGCTGTATCCGGCGTGGCGCATGAGCCGGACGTCTCCCGGCCTGGCCCTCCGGGAGGAGTAGACGAGCGTGAAGTTCGACGTCCGGGAGTGGATCGCCGTCGTCCTGATCCTCGTGGTGGTCCTGGGGGGGGGCGTTCTCGTCCTGGCCCGGCGAGGGTCGGGTCCGGAGGAGGTCCGGGCCACCCTCGATCTGGCCGGGGCCATGGGCGGCACGGACACGGCCGGGTACGCCCGGGCCCTGACGCCCCGGCCCTTCGTCTTCCCGGCGGACCACGGCCCCCACCCCGGGTTCCGCACGGAGTGGTGGTACGTGACCACGAACCTCGAGGACGAGACCGGGCGGCGGTTCGGGGTCCAGTTCACCCTGTTCCGGAGCGCCCTGGCCCCGGAACCGGCGGGCGCCGGGGACGCCGGGCGCGACACCGTCGGGCCGACCGGATCCACCACGTCCCCGGGCCCGACGGGATCGACCGGATCCACCCCACCGACCGGGCCGACCGAGCGGACCTCCGCCTGGGCCACCCGCCAGGTGCACATGGGCCACCTCGCCGTCACCGACGTCGAAGGGGGTGCCTTCCACGAGGCGGAACGGTTCAGCCGGGTCGCCCGGGGGCTGGCCGGCGGCACCGCGGATCCTCTGCGTATCTGGCTGGACGGGTGGAGCCTCACGGGGGGCGGGGAGCGCTCGCCGGTGGATCCCGCCGCCGGGCCGGTCTTTCCCCTTCGTGTCCAGGCCCGGGAGGGCGACGTGGCGGTGGACCTGGCCCTGACCCCCGCCAAGCCCCACGTCCTCCAGGGGGACCGGGGCCTGAGCCAGAAGGGACCGGAGCCGGGGAACGCCTCCTTCTACTACTCCTTCACGCGCCTGGAGGCCCGGGGCACGGTGGAGGTCGACGGGCGGACGCACGACGTGAGGGGGCTGGCCTGGCTGGATCGGGAGTGGAGCACCAGCGCCCTGTCCGCCGGCCAGGAGGGGTGGGACTGGTTCGCCCTCCACCTCTCCGACGGTCGTGACCTGATGGTCTACCGCCTCCGCGGCCCCGGCGACACCACGGATCCCCTGAGCGAGGGGATCGTGGTGGCGGCCGACGGAGCGGCCCGGCGCCTGGCCCGGGACGACTTCCGCGTGACCCCGACGGGCGAGTGGGCCTCCCCCCTCGACGGGACGGTCTACCCGTCGGGCTGGGAGGTCGAGGTGCCTTCGGAGGGCCTGGCCCTGCGCGTCACGCCGGTCCGCCGCGACCAGGAGCTGAACGTCACGGTCCGCTACTGGGAGGGGGCCGTGGACGTGACGGAGCTCGCCGGGGACGGCGCGGCGGGGAGGGGTGGCGGGGCCTCGAGAGAGGAGACGGACCGGAGCCCGGGACCGATCTCGGGCCGGGGCTACGTGGAGCTCACCGGTTACGCCTCCCCCGTCGAAGGCCGGACCCCGGGGGCGGGCGCCCGATAGACCCGGTGAGGGGGGTAGACTGCATCAGGCAGCAACTTGCGGCCCTCGGCGCCGGGGCTTCACATGCCTCGCCACCGCCCCCGAACGCGCCCACCGCCACCACGCACCTGGATGACGTCGAACCCCGGACCGCTGCTCGTGATCGGTCTCGATGCCGCGGATCCCGGGTGGCTCGCCCAGTGGGCCGGTGAAGGGCTGCTCCCGAACATCGCGGGGCTGATGCGTCGCGGCGCATGGGCCGAGACGGGCGGCCCCGAGACCGTCAGCGAGCACGGCGTCTGGGGCGGATTGCTGAGCGGCATCAGCCGGGCGGACCACGGGCACTACTACTTCCGCGAGCTGTCGCCGGGCACGTACGACCTGGAGTCCCGGGACGCCCGGACGGTGGACGTGCCGCCGTTCTGGTGCCACCCGCAGCTGCGGGACCGACCGGCCGTCCTGGTGAACGTTCCGGAGGACCGGCCGCGGGGCGAGCGGGACGACGTCCAGGTCTGCCACTGGTCGGTCCACAACGGCTGGGACCCGGACCGCTACCCCTACGAGACCGTGCCGGCGTCGCTGGCCCCGGAGATCACCCGACGCTTCGGCCCGCCCCGGGAGTTCCTCGAGGCCCACGGGACCGACTACCCCGACGACGTCCGCCGGATCGACCGGCTCATGGCCGATCTCCGGGCCGTGGGCGACCTGTCGGTGGCCATGCTGAACGAGCATCCTGCGCCTCTCCACGTCCACGTCATCAGCCAGACGCACACGGCCGGGCACCAGGCCTGGCGATACCGGCCCGGGGCGGGAAACCGGCCCGCCGACGCCGGGCCGGACCTGGACGACGCGCTGCCCCGGATCTACCGCCGGGCCGACGAACAGGTCGGCCGCATGATCGAAGCGGCCGGAGAGGATGCGAACGTCTGCCTGCTGAGCTCCGTCGGGCTGCGGGACGCCTGGCCGGTGCAGGGAATCGGGCGGGCGGTGCTCGAGCGTCTCGGGTACCAGGTGCGCCCCGAGGAGACCGCCCGGCAGGTCGAGGGAGAGGGGTTCCTCTCCGTCGCCCGTTCCGTCGCGCGGCGGATCCTGCCGGAGGCGTGGCGCGCCGCCATCAGCGGACGCCTCCTCAGCCGCGAGGCCCGGGAGCGGATCATGGCGGCCCAGTTCAAGGAGGCCATCGACTTCACCCGCACACGGGCGTTCGACCTGCCGACCTTCTTCGACAGCTTCATCCGGCTCAACGTGGCCGGACGCGAGCCCGGAGGGATCGTCGAGGACGGCCCGATGCGGATCGCCCTCCTGGAGGAGATGAGGGCCGTGTTCCTGGCGCTGCGGGACGGCGACACAGGGGAGCCGGCCACATTGAGCGTCTCCACCGTCCACGACCTCTACGGCGACCGGCCCGACCCGAACCTCCCCGACCTCTTCGTCCGGTGGATCGAAGGGAGGCCGTTGCGCTCGGTGGAGCACCCCACCGCGGGCCGTATCGACATCCCGGCGGGCTCGTTCACCCGGGTCAGCGACCACAGCCGCCACGGCTTCTGCTGCATCGCAGGGCCCGGCATCGAGGCCCGGGGCCGCCAGGACCCCATCGACCTCCTGGACGTCGCTCCGACGCTCTGCCGCCTCCTCGGCGTCGATCCCACGCCCCGGATGACCGGTCGCGTCCTCGACTGGGGACGTGGGTGGTCGAGCGATCCTCCCTAGCGGGTGTAGACCGTCCGGCCTTCCTTGATCGTCTCCATCACCTGGATCCGGTTGATCTCCATGGGATCGATGGTGATGGGGTTGTCCGAGAGGATGACCAGGTCGGCGAGCTTCCCGACCTCGAGGGAGCCCTTCTCGTCCTCCTCGAAGTGCTGGTAGGCCCCGTCCAGGGTGATCATGCGGAAGGCCTCCGCCGGGGTGACCCGCTGGTCGGGACCGATCACCCGGCCGCTCCGGGAGACCCGGTTCACGGTGGCCCACATGACCTGCATCAGGTTCGGGAGCGCCACCGGGGCGTCGGTGTGGCTCGTGACCACCAGTCCCTTGTCCAGCGCCGTCCGGGTGGGGGAGATGAACCGCCCCTTCTCCTCGCCGATGATCTGGGCGTGCCAGTCTCCCCAGTAGAAGGTGTGCATGGGAAAGAGGGAGGCGATCAGCCCAAGGTCGGCGATGGAGTCCAGCTGGTCCTCCCGGATGTACTGGCCGTGGATGAGGACGAACCGCCGGGCCGCCGGATCCTCCACGCCGGCCGCCTCCTGGGCCGCGCGGTCCGTCCGGATCAGCTGGTCGACGGCGGCGTCGCCGTTCGTGTGGACCAGCGTCTGCCACCCCTTCTCGTAGGCCTCCTCCAGGAGACCCTGGACCACGGCGTCGTCCTCGATGGCCGGGTATCCCGCGTACGTGTCCGGCTGGCCCTCCGGGGGGATGAGGTAGGGCTCGGTGCGCCACGCCGTCCGGCCCTGGGGAGATCCGTCGAGGGTGATCTTGAGGCCGCCGACCCGGTAACCGTTCCGGTAGTCCTCGGTGTGCCAGGGCCCGTCGATGACCTCCCGGTCCGCGTAGTCGACGTAGGAGACCACGTCGATGTCGAAGACCCCGGCCTCCGCCCCGGCGACGAGCCCCTGGTGGGTCGACGCGAAGGCCCGACCCTCCTGAGCCGTGGTGTACCCGAAGCTCTTCGCCATCTCCAGGCCGCGGTCGAACCCGTACAGGGCGTCTTCGGGGGTCCGGGGGCTCAGCACCCCCAGCACCTTGGGGATCGACGCCAACTCCTCCAGGACCCCGTTAGGCTCCTGGGAGCCGGGGCGGCGGCGAATCAAGCCTCCCGCCGGGTCCGGTGTCTCGGCGGAATACCCGAACAGCTCGAGACCGGCGGAGTTCACGGCGGAGAAGTGCCCGGAGATGTGACCGGCGACCACGGGGACGTCGGTGGAGACCTGGTCCAGGTCGTCCCGGGTGGGGTGGCGCCCCAGGATGGCGTCGTCGTAGCCCAGTCCGAAGATCACCCCGAACCGCTCGATCTCGTCGGGATTCGCCTCCGCCCAGGCCCGAAGCTCGGCCACCAGGTCCTCCACCGTTTCGACCTCGCCGTCGGGAGCCGCCAGGAGGTTGGCCCCGATGGCCTGGATGCCGATCTGGGCGAAGTGGGCGTGCGCGTCGACGAAGCCCGGGGCCAGCGTCCGCCCGCCCAGGTCCACGACGGTCGTCGCAGAGCCCCGCAACGCCATGGCCTCGGCTTCGGGACCCACGGCCACGATGCGGCCGTCCCGGACGGCGAGGGCCTCGGCGGTGGGGTTCGCCTCGTCCACGGTGACGATGGGACCGCCGTGGTAGATGGTGTCGGCGGGGTCCTCGGGCCCGGGGCCACCGCAGGCGGTCAGCGCCGAAAGGGCGACCAGGCCGACGGCGCGACGGAGACCGGAGATCGGCAGGATCGAAGCGTGTGATCGGGACCGCACGGTGCCTCCTCACTGCAGGGGGGGACGGCCTGCGCCCGATCGAACCCTGGCGGAGGTCGAGCGGCGCGAGGGACACGAGCACAGATGGCGCTGAGCGAGGTCACGAGACCTCGTACGCCCGAGCGGGAAGCTGGACCCCGTAGTGCGGATAAGGTTCGTCGCCCCGGATCAGCCCGCCGCCACGCCCTCCATCCACCGGGCCGCGGCCGCCAGCTCCCCCGGGTCGATCCAGTGCCCGATGTCGTAGTCGCCGACGGTGAGGTCGACACCGGCCTCCCGCAGGCGGATGCGTCCCTTCTCCCCCAGGGCGAAGGGGATGGCCGGGTCCCGGTGACCATGGCCCCAGAAGACCCGGAGGCCTTCCGTGGCTTCCGGCGTGAGGGAAACGCCGGGGTCGTCCGCCAGGAACCCGGAGAAGTTGAGGACTCCGGCCACGCGTCCCGGGCGGGTCAGGGCCCAGGCCAGGCTGGTGGTCCCCCCCTGGGAGAAGCCGCCCAGGAAGACCGGGCCCGGCCGGACGGGCAGGATGCCTTCCAGTCCATCCATGAACCGGTCCAGCGCCTCGAGGCTCTCGTGGAGCGTCTCGCCGACGAGCCGGTCCTCCTCCACGTAGCGGTACCACGCCCACCCCGGTCCGTAACCCCAGGGCCCGCCGGGGTGGGGCGCCTGGGGCGTGACCACCAGCGTCCCGGAAGGAAGCCCCGGCTGGAGTCCCTGGAGGTCCCCCATGTGGGAGCCCCGTCCGTGGAGGAGCACGGCCACCGGGGAACCGTCCTGCGGCGTCTCCGGAAAACCGGTCTGGAAGGCGAGGCCGTCGGCGCTCACGACGTCACCTCCGTGCCCAGCGGACGGAGCGCCGCGGCGATCTCGTTCCGACGGGGTTCGAGCCACGGCGGGAGCTTCAGCCCCTGGCCGAGGGACGCCAAAGGTTCGTCCACGGTGAAGCCGGGCCCGTCGGTGGCGATCTCGCACAGCAGTCCGTCCGGCGCGCGGAAGTAGATGCTCTCGAAGTACTGGCGATCCAGCACCGGTGTCACCTCGAGGCCCACGGAGAGGAGGTGGTCCCGCCAGGCGTCCTGCTCCTCCCGGTCCCGGGCCCGGAAGGCGATGTGGTGGGTCTGGCCGGCTCCCGGACGGGCGCGGTAGTCGGAGCCGGGCCACCCGAAGAGGGTCATGGCCGAGTGGGGTCCGATGTCGGCGCCGTCGTAGCGGGCCCAGAACCAGTGCTCCGTCTTCCCGTCGTCCTGGTTGAGGGTCTTCTTCACCACGGGCAGGCCCAGCACGCCGGCGTAGAAGTCGTGGGCCGCCTCCAGGTCGTCGGTGATCCCGGTGATGTGGTGGATCCCCGTCAGCGTCATCTCCGGCGTGATGTCCGGCACGGGCTCAGGGTGGGTGGCCGCGGCGATGTCCTCCTCCTTCCTGCCCTCGGGAAGGCGGTCTTCGGGAGGGACGATCAGGCTCCGACCCAGGGCGTCGGCGGGCTCGTCGATGGCGTAGCCAGGGCCGTGGGTGGCGATCTCCAGGATCTGCCCGTCCGGGTCGGCGAAGTAGATGCTCTTGAAGTAGCCCCGGTCCAGCGGGCCCGAGACCCGGACGCCCGCGTCCTCCAGGCGGCGCTTCCACTTGAGCTGCGCCTCCGGCGTGGCGACCCCCAGCGCGAGGTGGTGGATGCCGCCCACGCCCCAGTGGCCCCGGGAGCTGCCGGGCCACTCGAAGAAGGTGAGGAGCGTCCCCGGACGTCCGCCCTCGTTGCCGAAGTAGAGGTGGTAGGCGCCGGGGTCGTCGAAGTTCACCGTCTTCTTGACCAGCGGCAGCCCCAGCAGGCCACCGTAGAAGGCGAGGGTTCGCGGTGCGTCCGTGGACACCATGGTGATGTGGTGGAAGCCCTGGGTTTCGAGGGTCGGCATGAGCTTCTCCTGGCGTTCGGGGATACCTCAGTGCTGAATATTTTAACATTGAAATAATTGAGAACAAGGGGGATCAGGGCCACGTCGCCGGCCAAAGCCCCCGGTTGCCCCGGGGCGGCGATCCCGCTCATCTTGGCCGACCCTCTGCCCGAACCTCGACCCTTTTCCGACCATCATGGCTCACCAGCGCCTCCTCTTCGCCGCCGTCCTCACCGTCCTCACCGCGGGCTGCGCCTCCGGCGGCGGGCCGGACCCGGCGCCCGATGCCCCCATGGACCCGGCGGACCGCCCCGAGGCCGCGGTCGCCCCGGCCGCGGACGTCGGGATCTTCACGGCCGGCCAGGCGGAACGAGGCTCCGAAGTCTATGCCGACGTCTGCCTGGATTGCCACACGCGGGTGGAGTTCACCGAGAGGACCTTCCTCTTCGCCTGGGAGGGAGCCTCCGTGGCGCGCCTCCTCTCCTACGTGATGGAGAGCATGCCGGACGACGCACCGGGCTCGCTGCCGGAGCGGAGCTACCTGGACGTCACCGCCTACATCCTGCAGCTGAACGGATGGGATGCCGGGCCGGTCGAGCTCGAGAACGACCTGGAGGCCCTGCGGGAGGTCACCTTCGAGGCACGAGGCGCTTCGACGCCGTGATCCCGGGCACGGCCGCGGCCCCGCCCATCAGCGCCAGTCGGGTGACCCCGTCCTCCGGGCCCACGACAAGGCCACCCGCGAGATTCTGGCGGAGATCGGGTTGCCGGCTCCTCAGGTCGGACTGCCGATGACCTATCTCCACCAGGGGCGATAATACCTGGTGATGACCCTGGGCGGGTCGGGTGGGACCGCCGAGATGTGGGCCTGGCCGTCGGCGGTGCGAACCCGTCGTAGGCTCCCGCCCGGGGGTGGAACGTCCCGGGCTCCCACGGTGCCCGCGTCGCCGCGCGGTGTCCCCGGTGCCACGAGACGCGGTCGGGCCCCGACGCGTCCACGGGGCGGCTGGTCTCTCCCCGGCGTCCCGACCTACCTTGTCCCGCCCCCGGGACGGAGGTCGGGAATGGAACGTCGTACGCTGCTCAGGATCCTCGGAGCCACGGCCGCCTTCGCGGGCTGGTCGCCCGCGGAGCTGGAGGCCCTGCTGACGCCCGGGGGCAGGCTCCGGCAGGAGGTGGCCCTCTTCGGGCCCGAGGAGCGCGCCGCCCTGACCGCCTTTGCCGATACGGTGCTCCCGGCGACCGACACCCCGGGGGCGGTGGAGGTGGGGAGCGTCGATTTCGTGGAGCTGATCGTGTCCCGGACCTGGGACCCGGACGGGCAGCGACGCTTCCGGGACGGGCTGGCGGAGCTGGACCGCCGGGCTCGAGACGCCGGCGCCCCCTCCTTCGACGCCGCCTCCGCGCTCGTCCGGACCGCCATCCTCGAGGAGATGCAGGCGTCGGGACGCCGGCGCATGCGCGACGGCGGCGGCCGATCCTTCTTCCACGAGGCCCGCAACCTCGTGATGGAGGGGTATTACACCTCCGAGGCGGGGATGAAGGAGGAGCTGGGGTTCGTGCCCATCCCCGGGCGCTACGACGGGTCGGTCCCGGTGGAGCAGAGGACCCGCGGAGGGGCGCCATGACCAGGCGGAACGACTACGACGCCATCGTCGTGGGCTCGGGCATCACGGGCGGCTGGGCCGCGAAGGAGCTCACCGAGCGGGGCCTGCGAACCCTCGTCCTGGAGGCCGGCGGACCGGTGGCCCCCGCGGACTACGTCATGACCACGTATCCCTGGATGCTGGAGATGCGGGGCCGGCGCGACCAGGAGCGGCAGGCCCGGGAGCGTCCCGTCCAGAGTCAGTGCTACGCCTGCGACGCCTGGAGCGAGAAGTTCTTCGTCCGGGACGACGAGAACCCGTACTCCACCCCCGACGGAAAGCCGTTCTCCTGGATCCGGGCCCGGCAGGTGGGCGGTCGCTCCCTCCTGTGGGCGCGGCAGGTCTACCGGTGGAGCGACCTGGACTTCGAGGCCAATCTCCGGGATGGGCACGGGGTCGACTGGCCCATACGGTACGCCGACATCGAGCCCTGGTACGACCACGTGGAACGCTTCATCGGGGTGTCGGGGGATCCCGAGGGGCTGCCCCATCTGCCGGACATGCGGTTCCTGCCGGGGATGCCGCTCAACGCCGCGGAGCGCCACGTCCGGGAGCGGCTCCTCGACGTCTACGGGGGTGACCGCGTCCTGACCATCGGGCGTTGCGCCATCCTCACCCGGGATCACGGGGGGCGGGCGGCGTGCCACTACTGCGGGACCTGCGAGCGGGGCTGCAACTCCCACTCCTACTTCAGCTCCCAGGCGGCGACCCTGCCTGCGGCGGTATCCACGGGCCGGATGACGCTGCGTCCCTGGAGCGTGGTCCACAGCGTCACGTACGACGCCGGCACCGGGAGGGCTGCCGGCGTCCGGGTGGTGGATGCCCAGAGCCTGGAGGAGACGGAGTACACGGGGCGCGTGGTCTTCCTGTGCGCCTCGGCGCTGGAGTCCACACGCATCCTCCTGAACTCCACGGGGAACCGTTGGCCGGACGGGTTGGCGAACTCCTCGGGTCAGCTGGGCCGGAACGTCATGGACCACAGCATGGGCGGCGGGGCCGACGCCCGGATCCCCGGGCTGGACCACCTGACGATCTACGGACGTCGGGCGAACGGCATCTACCTGCCCCGCTTCATGAACCTCACCGACGCCGATCAACACCCCGACTTCCTCCGGGGCTACGCCTACCAGGGGGGCGGTTCGCGGCCCGGGTGGCAGCGCGGCCGGTCTATGGACGGCTTCGGAGCCGACTTCAAGCATGCCCTGCGCACGCCGGGCCCCTGGCAGATGCGCCTCTACGGCTTCGGCGAGATGCTGCCTCGGGCGTCCAACCGGGTGTCCCTGGATCCCGATCTGGTGGACAGATGGGGGATTCCGGCCCTGCGGGTGGACTGCCAGTGGAGCGACAACGAACGGAACATGCTGCGGCACATGTCCGTCCAGGCCGCGGAGATGCTCGAAGCGGCGGGCGGGCGGGAGGTGAGGACCTTCGTGGAGGACAATCCCCCGGGCCTCGGCATCCACGAGATGGGTACGGCCCGCATGGGGCGGGACCCCGCCACCTCGGTCCTGAACGGGTGGAACCAGGCCTGGGACGTCCCCAACCTCTTCGTGACGGACGGGGCCTGCATGACCTCGTCCGCCAACCAGAATCCCAGCATCACCTACATGGCCCTCACGGCCCGGGCGGCGAACCACGCGGTCGATCTGATGGACCGGGGCGAGCTTTGACGCCGGCGGGCCCTCCCGGGCGAGCGGGTGCGGCGCACGAGGAAGGAGGCGTCCTGAGCATGGATCGACGAGAGGCGCTTCGGCGACTCGGATTCTACGCCGCCGCCGTCGGGATGGTGGGCTGCGGCGACGCGGCCGGGGGTGACGGCCCGGGTGCGGAGGCCGGCCGCGCTTCGGCGGCGGACCGGGAAGGGGGGACGCTTCTCTCGTCCATCGGCCTGCAGCTCTACACGATCCGGGGCGAGATGGAGGCCGGTGTCGAGGCGGCGCTGCAGCGGGTGGCGGAGATCGGGTACGAAGAGGTGGAGTTCGCCGGCTACTTCGACCACGGGCCATCGGAGATCCGGGCCATCCTGGACCGGACCGGCCTGCGGAGCCCCGCGTCCCACGTCCCGCCGACGCTGGAGGGGGACGCGTGGCAGCGGGTGCTGGACGACGCCCTCGAGATCGGGCACGACTACGTGGTCGTGGCGTGGTTGCCGCCGGAAACCCGGACCACCCGGGACGACTGGTACCGCTGGACCGAGCGGATGAACCGGGCGGGTGAAGCCGCCCGTGACGCGGGGCTGACCTTCGCCTATCACAACCACGACTTCGAGTTCCGGGAGGTCGGCGGCGAGCTGCCCTTCGACGTCCTGTTCGAGAACACGGACCCGGCCCTCGTCCAGATCGAGCTCGACGTCTTCTGGATCACGCACGCCGGCCACGACGCGGTGGAGGTCTTCCGGCGCTGGCCCGGGCGGATCCCCACCATCCACGTGAAGGACCGGACGGCCGGAGGCGAGATGGCCGATGTGGGGTCGGGGGTCATCGACTGGCCCAGCATCCTGGCCGAGGCGGAGCTGGCCGGCGTCCGCCATCCCTTCGTGGAGCACGACGAACCGGACGGGGCCTACCGCTCCGTCGCGGCGAGCTTCCGATACCTGGAGACGCTGGAGATCTAGCTCGCCGCTTCCGGCGACTCCGTATCCGGCCGTCCCGCCGCCGGACCGCCAGCCCGGGCAGGAGCAAGTAACGGTCTCCTGTAATGGAACGCCGGGTCCGGAGCGGCTCCGCGCCGGCCAGGTCCCCGGCGGCCTGCCGGTCCTCCCGCCCCGTGCCCCCTCGCCGCGCCCCTTCTCGCTGGCGAAGCTCCGGGCCGGAGCCCATTCTCCCCGGACGCCGGCCCCGGTGCCGGACGTGATCGGGGCCTGGCCCCCACCCTCAGCACAAACGCGGAGCGACAGCGGCATGGATCGGACACGTTCGGGGGCCGGTACGGCCCTTCTCCTGACGATGATGGCGGCGGTCCCCCTCTCGGGGCAGCGGACCGGGACCGAGAACGGCGAGTGGCGCTACTGGGGTGGGGACGAGGGCAGCAGCCGGTACACCCCGGCGGACCAGATCAACGCGGGCAACGTGGATCAGCTCGAGGTCCAGTGGCGGTGGTGGGCCGCGAACTACGGGCCCGAGATCGACTACATCTACCGGGGCACGCCCATCAAGGTCGGGGACCGCCTCTACGCCGTCGCCGGCCAGCGCCGGTCCGTCGTCGCCATCGACGCGGCCAACGGCGAGACGCTGTGGATGTGGCGCATGCCGGACAATCAGCGCTGGCGGGAGTCCACCCGGAAGAACTACGGCAAGGGCGTGGCCTGGGCCGAGGTGGACGGACGGGAGTTCATCTACGTCATCACCCCGGGCTACTTCATGGCGGCCCTGGACGCCGAGACCGGGCTTCCGATCCCCGAGTTCGGCGAGAACGGGATCGTCGACCTCCACAAGAACATGGGCGACTATCCCTTCGACCCCGAGCGGGGCATCCTCGCGTCCGGCGACATCACCGCCTCGTCGCCGCCCATCGTGGTGAACGGGGTGATCGTGGTGGGCAATTCCCACGACCGGGGCTACTACCCGGAGCGGATGGAGAACGTCCCGGGGCACGTCCGGGGTTATGACGCGAAGACCGGTGAGATGCTCTGGCGCTTCCACGTCCTGCCCCAGCCCGGGGAGTTCGGCCACGACACCTGGGAAGGCGACTCCTGGACCTATACCGGGAACATCTCGGCGTGGGCGCCCCTGTCCGCCGACTCGGAGCGAGGCCTGGTCTTCATCCCCACCGACACTCCGACCAACGACTACTACGGCGGCCACCGGCTGGGTCAGAACCTGTTCGGCACGTCGCTGATCGCTCTGGATGTCGAGACGGGGGAGCGGGTCTGGCACTTCCAGATGGTCCACCACGACGTCTGGAACATGGACAACCCCGACGCCCCGCACCTGGTGGACGTCACCGTCGACGGGGAGCGGATCCCCGCGGTGGCCGCGGTCACGAAGCAGGGCTTCACCTACGTCTTCAACCGGGAGACGGGGGAGCCGGTCTGGCCCATCGAGGAGAGGGAGGTGCCCCAGAGCGACGTCCCCGGCGAGGAGACCTCCCCCACGCAGCCCTTCCCCACGAAGCCGGCTCCCTTCGAGATGCAGGGGATGACCGAGGACAACCTCATCGACTTCACGCCGGAGCTCCGGGCCCAGGCGCTGCGGATCGCCAACCAGTACCGCATGGGGCCGATGTTCACGCCGCCCTCCTTGTGGGAGGACGAGGACGGCACCAACGGTGCCTTCGTGGTGCCCGGGGCCAACGGCGGGGCGAACATTCCCGGCGGCGCCGCCGTGGATCCCGAGACGGGTATCCTGTACGTGGCGAGCCAGCGGGGCCACAGCGTCATCTCCCTCATCCCCGGCGACCAGCGGGGCGAGGTGCTCGGGGGCGACGACTCCAACATGAACTACGTGTCCCGGGGGCCGGGCGGGGTCGGGGGACCCCAGGGGCTTCCCCTCCTGAAGCCCCCCTACGGCAGCATCACGGCCATCGACCTGAACACCGGTGAGCACGTCTGGCAGATCCCCAACGGCGACACGCCCGAGCGCATCAAGAACCACGAGGCGCTCCAGGGCGTCGACCTCCCCCGCACGGGGAAGAACGCCCACGCGAACATCCTGGTGACCCGTACGCTCCTCTTCTACGGCGAGGGCCGGGGTCAGGACCCCCTCCTCCACGTGGTGGACAAGGCCACCGGAGAGGAGATCGCCACCATCGAGCTGCCTGCGCCGACGAACACCGCGCCCATGAGCTACATGCACGAGGGGCGGCAGTACATCGTGCTGTCCGTGGCCGGAGCCGGCGAGCCGGCGCAGCTGGTGGCCCTGGCCCTCCCGGAGGAAAGCTGACGGATGGGAGACGGAACGAAAGGCAGGTCCGCGGGGCGGAAGGGGGGGGTGACGGGGGACGGGGCTCCGGCCGAGGTCGACCGGTCGGTGGCCGGACCCGGCGCTTCCGGGGGAGGGGGCGGCGCTCCCGACGGCGCCGAGGGTGCGGCCATGGATCGGCGGCGCTTCCTGGGCGTGGCCGGGGCGGGAGCGGGGGCCCTGGCATTGGGTGGCGGGACGGCCGGCCGGCCGGCCCCGGTGGACGCCCCGTGGCGCAGCGCCCCGGCGATCCGGACGCAGCAGGCGCCCGAGGTCCTGATCGTGGGGGCCGGCGCCTTCGGCGCGTGGACGGCGCTCCATCTGCAGCGTCGGGGGGTGCAGGTCACCCTGGTCGACCAGCACGGGCCGGGGAATTCCCGCGCCACCTCGGGGGGCGAGACCCGGGGCGTGCGCTCGAGTTACGGCGACCGGCCGCACGGCCCCATCTGGACGCGTTGGGCCGTGGAGTCCATGCGGCGCTGGAAGGAGTTCGACGAGCAGGCCGGTGACGGGCTGGCGCCCCTCTACTACACCACCGGGGACATCATCCTGCGGGAGGAGATGGACCCCTACCTGGAGCGGACCACGTCCCAGTGGGACGCCCTGGGGGTCCCCTACGAGTGGATGGACGTCGAAGAGGTGCGGCGCCGCTGGCCGATCCTCTCCACCGAGGGGATGACCCGGGCGTTGTACGAGCCCGGTGCCGGCGTGGTGCGGTCCCGTCGGGCCATCGAGGCGGTGGCCCAGGAGTTCAGGCGTCTCGGCGGCGAGATCCGCATCGCCCGGATCACGCCGGGGGATTCGGCCGGGGGGCGGCTTCAGGGACTGGTGACCGACGACGGGAAGACCCTCACCGCGGGGACCTACGTTTTCGCCTGCGGCCCCTGGCTCCCCAAGGTCCTGCCCGAGGTGATGGGGCAGCGGCTGCGGATCTCCATTGGCCACGTGTACTACTTCGGGCCCCCTCCGGGAGACCACCGCTTCGAGTACCCGAACATGCCCAGCTTCGGCATCCCGGGCTCCACGGGCTGGCCCGCCCTCCCGCCGGACTTCCGGGGCTTCAGGGTCCGGACCGGCGGGCGCCCCCCGGAGGACCCCGACGAGTCGTCACGGGCCGAGATCCCGCCCGAGGCCATCGAGCGCATCCGGGAGTACATCGCCCGGTGGTTCCCCCTCCTGGCCGAGGCACCGATTCTCGAGACCCGGGCCTGCCACTACGAGAGCAGCACCGACCGGAACTTCATCGTGGACCTGCACCCGGGTCTCGAGAACGCCTGGATCACCGGCGGAGGGTCCGCCGAGGCCTTCAAGCAGGGCCCGCTCCTGGGCGACTACATCGCCCACCGGCTGGTCGGGATGGACATGGACCCCGAGGCCACCGAGGGCTTCAGACTCGACGAGGAGGTCTTCGACGACGACCGGGGGTGGGACGGGGAGCCTTGAGGCGCGGAGTCTCGGGCTTCGAAGCCGGCGCGCGCCGCCGCGGCCGCCGGGTGGGCGGTGGAGCGGGGGCGCCGGCCACGCTCCAGCGGGGCCGGTTCATGGCAGCTCCATGGTGAAGGCGTTGCTCACGCGTTGTTCCTTGGACAGGATCGATCCGGAGTCCGGCGCGCCGTCGTCGTAGCCGACCAGGGGCCGGTCCCACACGATCCGGTAGGTCCCCGGAGCGGATTCCAGGGGCAACTCCATCCCCGAGTACGCCGTCGGGGGCGCCGCCTGGACGGTGACGAAGTCGTGGTAGGCCTCGCCGGGGGCGATCACGATGGGTGCGCTCACGCACAGCACCAGCGTCGAGCTCCAGCTCCGGACCCACCCGGCGGTCGTCTTCCGTTCGAGCCCCAGGCTGAACACGCCGTCACAGTTCCGGATGGAGACGGCGCTCCCCGTCCGATTCGTGAACGAGTAGGGGATCACCACCTCGTGGACCTCGCCCGAGGTGGGCTCGAGGGTGTACTCGAGCGACCCGGTCTGAAGGAGGGGCTCCGGGGTCCCGGGCGCGGTGAGCGTCGGCGACGACTCACATCCCGCGAGGGCGACCCCCAGGGCCAGGCACACGAGCCCCGGGAGGCGGAGCGGACGACGGGCGGACTCGGTAAGGGCCGCGAAGGCCATGGCGTTCCTCGGTTCGGTCGGTGCGGCTCCGGCGGCGGGCCGCGGGTGCTGGCTGGACGTGCTCCGCAGCGAAGGCAGGAGGCATGCCACCCCCGGGCTCGAAGGGGAGGAGCCCGCGGATTCGCGTCGATCCTGCCCATCGTCCCGCCGGGGGCCGGCCCCGGGGTGCGACGCTCCGGCGGCGAGAGGTGTGGCGCGTCCGCGTCACCCGAGGGCCCGCTTCGTGGGGCGCGCGCGGCAATGGACCTCCTGGTCCGGGCGTGGGAAGCGACGCGGAACCGGGCAGGGGGATCGGGACCCTCCGAAACCGACATCCGCCGCGGCGGCCGGAGCGCACGTTGACGGATCGTACGGCCATGTGTACTTCTTACGAGTATACTTATAACAAGTACAGTGTCACTTCCTCCTCGAGCTTCCGGCATCATGACCGACGCCCTCCCCCTCACGGATCTGGCCTTCAACATCCTCCTGGCCCTCTGGGACCGGGACCTCCACGGCTACGCCCTCGTGAAGCAGCTCCGGGAGCTCGAAGGACGGGAGGGGCTCCGCACCGGGACGGTCTACGCGGCCCTGACGCGGCTGCAGGATCAGGGCTGGGTGAGCGAGGCGGAGCCGCCCGAGGAGGAGGAGGACGCCCGCCGCCGGTACTACCGGCTCGACGCCACCGGCCGGGAGGTCGCCCGGGCCGAGGCCGCCCGGCTCGCGAACGTGCTTTCCCGGGCCCGGGGCAAGGCGCTGCTCCCGGAGGGGGCGGGGGGGACGTCCCTTGGGTAGACGCTGGCGCCGGGCGTTGCTGGCCCTCTGCCTGAGGAGCTGGCCCCGACGGGAGCGGGAGCGGGCCGGACCCGATCTCCTGGACACGGCGGAAGCCCTGATCGGCGAGGCGTTAGGCCACGGGCGCCTCGCCGGCATCCGGGAGTGGCTGGGGGAGGCCGGCGTGCTCCTGGCCGAGGGCGTGCGCCTCCGGGTCCAGGGCGCGCCGAGGTCCGGGGCCACGGGGTGGGGTGGCGACGTCCAGTTCGCGCTCCGGGTCCTGCGAAGGAGCCCGGGATTCGTGGCGGTCGCCGTGCTGAGCCTGGGGCTGGGGCTCGGCGCGAACGCGGTCGTCTTCTCCTTGGTGGACGGCGTGCTGGCGGACCCGCCTTCGTACCAGGATCCGGACGCACTGGTCGTGGTCTGGAACACCCTGCCCGACGGCCGTGACCGGATCCCGGTGGCTGCGCCCGACGTCGCGATCCTCCGGGAGCGCGTGACGGGTCTGCGGGACGTCGCCTTCACCATCCGGGGCGTGGACGGGGCGGTGCAGACCGGGACCGACGAGGCCGCCCGGCCCGTGCGCATCGCCGCCGTCACGGCCGACTTCTTCCACACCCTGGGCGTGGCTGCGGCGCGGGGGCGGACCTTCCGGCCTTCGGACGGCCCTTCCGCCGATCCGGCCGACGCCCCGGTGGCTGTCGTGTCCCACGCCGCGTGGCGGGACGCCCTGGGCGGCGACCCCGGCGTCGTGGGGGCCGAAGTCCGCCTGAACGGTCACCCCGTCCGGGTCGTGGGGGTCATGCCCCGAGGGTTCCGCCTGGCGCTTCCGCCGAACGCGGGACTGATCACCGACGTGGACGTCTGGGTCCCCATCGCCGTTCCCCTGACGGAGTTCCACCGCAGCGACGGCAGGCTCCTCGATCAGGACTCCGACAACACCGGCGCGGTAGTGGCCCGACGGGCTCCCGGCGTCTCCCTGGATCGGGTGCAGGCGGAGGTCGACCGGGTGGCCGAGGCGCTCCGGCGGGAGATCCCCTTCTACGCCGAGAGCGGCCTGGGCCTCGAGGTCAGAGGGCTGGGCGAGGACGCCACCGCCCACGCCCGGCCCGTGCTGCGGCTCCTGGGAGCCGGCGTGGCGGGCGTCCTCCTGGTCACCTGTCTCAACCTCGCCACCCTCCTGCTGCTCCGGGGGCTCGGACGCCGCCGGGAGCTGGCGGTGCGGGCCGCCCTGGGCGCGACCCGCTGGCGCCTGATCCGGCAGCTGCTGACGGAGGGGCTCGCCCTGCTGGCCGCCGGCCTCGCCGTGGCCTGGATCCTCGCCCGCCTCGCCCTGGAGCTTCTGGGCTCCCGTATCCCGGCCGCACTCATGCCTCCGGAGGGGCTCGCCCTGGACCCGATGGTCCTGGGCGTGGGCGGCGTGGTGGCGTCGGTGGTCGTCCTCTCCGTCGCCCTGGTGCCGGCGGGCTGGGCGGGGGCGCGGGAGGCCCGCGGCCGCGTGGGCGCGGGCATCGCCCGGGGCGGGTCGGGCCGGCGCCGGGGTCGGGACGTCCTGGTGGTGCTCGAGGTGGCCCTGTCGGTGGTCCTGGTGGTGGGTGCCGGACTCCTCTTCCGGACCGTGCGGGGTCTGCAGGAGGTGCGCCCGGGCTTCGACCCGGCCGGAGCCCTGACCTTCGACGTGTCGCTGCGGGTCCCGGACACCTACCGCGGCCCGGCAGACCGGGCTGCCTTCATGCAGGAGGTCGAGGCGGGGCTCGAGGCGCTGCCCGGCGTGGAGGCGGTGGGGCTGGCCGGGGTGCTGCCGCTGTCCGGGGACCGCTGGGTGCAGCCCTACGGCCTCCCGGGCCAGGCCGAGTCGGAGTGGCGGGCGAACCGGGCGGACTTCCGCGTGGTGACGTCGGGATACTTCGAGGCGCTGGGCACCCGGATTCTCGAAGGCCGGGGCTTCACGCCGGAGGAGGACCGGGTCGAGGGCGAGCGGGTCGTGGTGGTGGACCGGCGGATGGCGGACCGCATCGCACCCGGAGGATCGGCGCTGGACGCCACCGTCGGCATCCCGCTGGACGGGGCTCCCGTGCAGGCCAGGGTCGTGGGGGTGGTGGAACACGTCCGGCACGACCGTCTCGAGGCCGACGGTCGGGAGGCCGTGTACGTCCCGTACCGGCAGGAGGCCTCCCGTGAGGTGGCCTTCGTGGTCCGGACCCGGGGCGATCCGGCGGCGCTGGCGGCGGAGGTCCGGCGAGTGGTCCAGTCGGTGGACCCCCGGATCCCGGTCCACGACCTCCGTTCCCTGTCGGCCTACGTGGACCGGGCCGTGGCGCCCCGGGCGTTCGCCCTGCGGGTCCTGCTGGCCTTCTCGGCCCTGGCCCTCCTCTGTGCCGCGGTGGGGCTCTACGGGATCCTGGCCTTCGACGTGCGCCGGCGCACCCGTGATCTGGGGTTGCGCATGGCCGTCGGGGCCGCCCGGCTCGACATCCTGAGCCACGTGCTGGGGGTGGGACTCCGCCTGGGCGCCCTGGGTCTGCTCCTTGGCGGGATCGGGGCGGCGGTGGCGACCCGATGGCTCGACGGCCTCGTGGTCGGGGTGGCCCTCACCGATCCCGGGACCTGGGTGCTGGGCGCGGCTCTGGTGACCACCATGGTGCTCGCGGCGAGCATCGTCCCCGCGGTCCGGGCGACCCGTCTCGACCCCACGGAGGCGCTCCGGACCGAGTGACGGGCCCGGCCAGGCGCCGAGGCCCCATCGGCGGTCCGAGCCTGCAGAGGTGCCCCGGCCGGGCGATGGGGCTCAGCCCAGGGGGATGGGGGTGAGCTCCGCGGTCAGGGTCCGGGTGACGACGTGACACTCGTTCTCGGTCACGGAGATGCCGGTCTGCCGGAGCGTCTCGAACCCGTCGGCGCTGATCGTCAGGTCGTAGGTCCCGGCCCGCTCCGGGGCCCCCTGGACCACGTTGTCCCTCACCCGCATCTCCTCCGAGTACTCGCCCTCCTCCAGGATCCCCGCCAGCCCGGTGACCACCGGCAGGCCATCCGAAAGGTTGTACACCTCCACACTGATCCCGTACACGATCTCGGCCGTGCACGCGTCGGGATCCGTCAGGTCGCATCCCGCCAGCAGGACGGGAAGCAGGAGGAGGGCCGCGCGGGGCCGGCGGAAGGCATGGCGCATTTGGCGTCCGTGGGTTGGGGGGGCGATCGTCGGATCCAAGTACGCCGCACCGCCGTCGAGGTTCGGCGGGATCCTACGACGAGCGCGCCTTCGTCGTCCAGCACCGGAAGGGCATCTGGGGCTGAGGCCGACACCTCCGGCGCCCCGGTGACACGCCGACGTCCGGGTCACCCCACTACGGGCTCGACGAGGCCGACGGTGGGCTCGGGTCGACCACCTGGACCGGCGTGGTCCGGTCCGTCGTGGAGCCGTCTCCCAGCTGGCCTTCGGCGTTGGCGCCCCAGCACCACGCGGTCCGGTCGTCGTCCACGCCGCAGGTGAACTCCAGGCCCGGGCTCAGGCTCTCGAACACCCGGTCTCCGGACACGGGCTGGGGCGAGAGGGCACAGGGAACGATCCCGCCCGACACCGCGCAGGCCTCGGTGGCCACCGATCCGAGCTGCCGCTTGCGGTTGCTCCCCCAGCACCAGGCGGCGGCGTTCGCGTCCAGGCCGCAGGCGTAGCCGTTGTAGTCGCTGTTCTGCCGGGCCGAGGCCATCGTCCCCCAGGCCACCGCCGCATCCAGGACGGTGGGCAGGGAGCGGGCTCCGGTCCCACCGTTCCCCAGCTGCCCCGTGTTGGAGTATGCGCTGCCCCCCCAGCAATAGCCCTCCCCGGCCAGGGTCACCCCGCAGGTGTGGTCGGTTCCGGCGGAGATCTCCGCGAAGAAGTGCCCGCCGGAGACGGCCCCGGGCTCCACGTACCCGGCGGGGATCGATCCCGGCGCGTTCCCGTGGATCTCCCCGTTCCCCAGCTGTCCCTCGTTCCAGCCCCAGCAGTACGTCAGTCCACCGTCGGCGACGGCGCAGGTGTGGGAGAGCCCCGCCGAGATGCGGTTGAACGCGAGTCCGCCCTGGACGGCTCGGGGGGACAGGCTGCAGCGGGCGGAGAAGGGTGCGGCGATGGCGCAGGTGTCCGCGGGCACGTAGCCCACGGCCACGTCCCGTCCGGATCCTGCGGGTCCCAGACCGCCGCCCCAGCAGTAGGCCCGGCGATCCGCCTGACGGAGCGCGCATCCGTGGTAGGCCCCCACGCTCAGGACGGAGAAGCGGTCGCCGGTGTCCAGCGGTGTGGGGGTGGACCGCTGCAGGTCGTCGCCGTTCCCCAGCTGCCCGATCCGGTTCGTTCCCCAGCACATGACCTCGCCGTCGGTGGTGAGGCCGCAGGTGTGGGCGTCGCCGGAGGAGAGGGCCTGGAAGAGGACATCGGATGCGACCGCCAGGGGAACCGAAGAGGCGCCGGGGTCGAGGGCCCCCACCCCCAGGCGCCCGTCGGCGTTGGTCCCCCAGCAGTGGGCCACGCCGTGCCCCCACAGACCGCAGCTGTGGGTCGAGCCCGCCGCCACCGCCGTCCAGCCGGTGCGGATGTCCACGTCCAGGTGCGCGCTCAGGCTCCCGCTGCTCGCCGTGATCCGGGCCGTCCCCTCGGCGGCGCTAGTGATCACCCCGCTTCCCGAAACCGTCGCCACCCCGTCGTCGTTCGAAGCCCAGTCCACGTTCTCCCCGGGCATGGCGTCGCCGTTCTGATCGAGGACGGTGGCCGTCACCGTCTCCGACACGCCCACGAAGGAGAGCAGGACCTCGTCGGTGGACAGCACCACGCGGGTCGGGACCGGGTCACCCGGCACGGGGTCAGGATCGGTCGACGAGTCGCAGGCGGAGAAGATCGCGAGCGCCGCGGCCACGAGCGGGACCGGCCACCCGCCCCGGCGGGGGAGGTGGCCGGTTGCGGGAAAGCCCCGGGAGGCCTGGGTTCGGACGATGGGTGCGGTCATCGAGCCTCCTGTTCTCGAGCGTTGGCCGGATCCCCACGGGGTCGTAAGGTCGGGCGGGTCCTTCGTATGGTACCCACGCACAAGACAGTGCGGGCATCCCGCGCCCGCGTCCAGCACCACGACCCGGAGGGACGGATGGCGACACCCGAGGAGATGGCCGCGAGCATGATCCAGAACCTCCCCGAGAAGACCGGGAGGGATCTGGTGGCGTGGCGGGAGGTGGTGGCGGCGTCGGGCCTGGAGAAGCACGGCCAGATCGTGAAGATGCTCAAGACCGAGCACGGGGTGAGCCACGGATACGCCAACCTCATCGCCCACGAGGCTCGCCGCACCACCGCCGCCCATTCCGCGGACGAGGATCTCATGGCGTCCCAGTACGCCGGCCCCAAGGCGGACCTGACCGTGATCCGCGACGCCATCCTCACCGAGGTGACGGCCTTCGGCGACGACGTGGAGGTGGCGCCGAAGAAGACCTACGCGTCGCTCCGCCGAAGCAAGCAGTTCGCCATCGTCCAGCCGTCCACGAAGACCCGGGTGGACGTGGGGCTGAACCTGGGTGCGGACCGCCCCACCACGGACCGTCTCGAGGCGTCGGGGAGCTTCAACGCCATGGTGAGCCACCGGGTGCGGGTCTCCGACGTCGCCGAGGTGGACGACGAGTTGATCGGGTGGTTGAGGGAGGCCTACGAAGGCGCCTGAGGGCGGGCGTCGTCACGGTGCCGTCGGCACCGGGCCCATCACCCGCCTCGGGGTCGGGGCGTTCACGCCCCCTCGACGGACACGGACTCCGTCTCAGCGACGGGCGGGATTGGGACCCAACGGGATGCGGAATCCCACCGAGCCGGTCGACGGGTCCACGATGGGCACGGCGCCCCAGGGTCCGATTCCCGCGGACTGTTCCCGCCGACGCATGACCACCTGCGCGACACCCCATCCCCAGGCGGCGCCGATCCACGCATCGGAGGGCCAGTGGGCGTCGCTGGAGACCCGTTCCCAGACGACCGTCCCGGCGAGCCCGTAGAGGAGGACCGTCGCCGGCCACCGATCGATGTGGTGGGAGAGGATCGCCGCCACCTGCGTGATGGTGGATGCGTGGCCGGACGGGAAGGAGCTTCCGTCCCAGAACTTGAAGGAATAGGCGCCCAGTCCGGCCTCCGGACGGCGCCTGCCGATGGAGCGGCCGATGAGCTTTCGACCCGCTCCGGCGATCCAGTGGGAGAAGAGGAGCTCCTTGAAGATCAGCTCGAGGTGCTCCTCTCCCGCCAGGTCGCTGACCAGCATGCCGGCGAGCCAGTACTTGTTCGTGTTCCCCATGAGCGCCACGGGGTCGAGGAAGGTGCCGACGTCCTCGATCGCTCTGCCCAACCCGGACTCGGATGCGTCGACCACGGCGTCGTGGATCGGCTCGTCGAAGGCGAAGAGGGCCAGCCCCGTCCACATCACCAACGTCGCCACGGTGGCGTCGTCGCCCTCCAGCTCGAAGGGTGCCTTCACGGTGGCCCAGCCGTCGCTCGCCAGCGCTTTCGTGAAGCCCCAGGGGGAGTTCAGGAGGTCGTCCCTGTTGGGGTCGGGCGCCACGGAATCGAGCGTCGTCTGGCCGGCCAGGGCGGCCGGTGAGACCCCCGCGGAGACCGCCACGAACAGCGCGAGGAGGAGGGGGAGGTGACGCCTCGACCGGTGCGGACGTCGCGGGAGCGAGGGAGCACCGGGTCGACGGGGCGCAGTGTCGAGGTCGAGGAAACCGGATCGAGCCACTGGCGGGGGCGTTGGAGGTCGGGGAGTGAGTTGTACATAGCTCACCCAAGGATCGTGCGCGACGCTCCGTGCGCGGGGGCAGGGGGCGGCATACCTTGGCCGCGACCACACACCCCATCCGGACGACCCGATGCACCCGATCGCCCGTACCTCCCGTTCCATCGCCGCGTCCGCCCCCCGCCGCGGCGCACCCTCCAGCCTTCTCCCGGCCCTCCTCGCCCTCTCCGCACTCGCCCTGACCCTCCTGGTGGCGGCTCCGGTGGCGGCGCAGCAGGACAACGGCTGGGACTCGATCCTCACCGACGATCTCCTGGACCACTACCAGTGGCGGAATCTGGGCCCGGACCGGGGCGGGCGCTCCATCGCCGTGTCCGGCGTCGTCGGCGAGCCCGAGGTGGCCTACTTCGGTGCCGTGGGCGGCGGGCTGTGGAAGACCACGAACGGGGGGGACGACTGGTTCCCGGTCACCGACTTCCAGATCACCTCCGCCTCGGTGGGGGCGGTCGCCGTCAGTGAGACGAACACGGACCTGGTCTTCATCGGCACCGGCGAGACGTGCATCCGGGGCAACATCCTGCCCGGGGACGGCGTCTACCGGAGCCGGGACGCCGGGGACACCTGGGAGCACGTGGGCTTCCGGGAGTCCCACGGGATCAGCAAGATCCGCATCCACCCCACCGATCCCGACATCATCTACGTCGCCAGCTTCGGGAAGTACTCCGTGCCCAGCGAGGAGCGGGGCGTCTTCCGGAGCACCGACGGTGGGGACACCTGGGAGCGGGTCCTCTTCCGGGACGACGAGACCGGGGCCATCGACCTGGTCATCGACCGCACGAATCCCGATGTGCTCTATGCCACCCTGTGGCAGGCCTTCCGGAAGGAGTACACCATGTCCTCCGGCGGTCCGGGGAGCGGCATGTTCAAGAGCACGGACGGCGGCGACACCTGGACCGAGATCACCCGGAACCCCGGGATGCCCCAGGAGGGCGTGGTGGGCCGGATCGGCATTGCCGTCTCCAGCGCCGACCCCGGCCGGGTCTACGCGCTCTTCGAGCACGACGACGGCGGGCTCTTCCGGAGCGACGACGGGGGCGACAGCTGGGCGCTGGTGAACGACGAGCGCCGCGTCCGGCAGCGGGCCTTCTACTACACCCACGTCTTCGCGGACCACAACGATCCCGACGTGGTCTACATGCAGAACACCCGGCTCTTCCGGAGCGAGGACGGTGGCGAGACGCTGGAGGTCATCGACAACGGGACCCACGGCGACCACCACGACTTCTGGATCGACCCCGACGACCCGGACCACCTGATCGACGGGAACGACGGCGGCGGTGCCGTGAGCTACGAGACCGGCGCCCAGTGGACGGACCAGGAGTTCTCCACCGCCCAGTTCTACCAGGCGGTCACCACCGCCCACATCCCCTTCCACGTGTGCGGCTCCCAGCAGGACAACTCCACCCTGTGCCTGCCGTCGGACTGGAACGCCGGCCGCCTCGGCGACGACGACGTGGACCCGCTGGCGGGCCAGCCCGGGAGCATCACCGAGGGCTCGATGGATTACGCTTACGTCGTGGGCGGCGGGGAGCCCGGCTACATCGCTCCGGATCCCAAGGATCTGGACATCTTCTTCAGCGGCACGAACAACGGCCGCTACGTGGACAAGTACGACAAGGAGCTGGGCCTCGGACGGGAGGTGAGCCCGTATCCCTGGTTCTATTCCGGGGAGCCCGCCATCGACATGGTCGAGCGGTGGCAGTGGACCTTCCCCATCCTCTTCTCCCCCCTCGACGACGACGTGATGTACGTCACGTCCAACCGGCTCTGGAAGACCGAGGACGGCGGCAACACCTGGGAGCAGATGAGCCCGGACCTGACCCGGGCCGACCCCATGACCCTCCAGCACTCCGGCGGCCCCATCACCGGGGACATGAACGGGCCCGAGGTCTACGCGACGATCTTCGCGGTGGGGCCCGGGAAGGTGGACATGGACGTCATCTGGACCGGGTCCGACGACGGGCTCGTGCACGTCACCCGGGACGGCGGGACCACCTGGACCGACGTGACGCCCGACGGCATGCCCGACTTCGGGCGGGTGAGCCAGATCGACGCCTCGGCCTTCGACGCCGGACGGGCCTACGTCTCGGTCCGGAAGCCGCTCCTGAACGATTTCGCGCCCTACATCTTTCGCACCGACGACTACGGGGCGAGCTGGACCCGCATCACCACCGGGATCCGGGACGACGCGTACGTGAACGCCGTCCGGGAGGACCCGAACCGGGAAGGGCTGCTCTACGCCGGGACGAATCACGGCGTGTACATCTCGTACGACGACGGCGCCCACTGGCAGGAGCTCAACCCGGGCTTCCCGGACCTGCCGGTGACCAACGTGGTGGTGGAGCACAACGAGCTGGCCATCGCGTCCCACGGGCGGGGCTTCTGGGTGTTGGACAACATGGCCCCGATCCGGCAGGCCGAAGCCGGCATGGCCGAAGCGCCGGTGCGCCTCTTCGATCCTCCGGTGGCCTACCGGTCCGGCGGCGACCTGGTCCTGTCCTACTGGCTCCGGGACGTGCCCGCCGAGGCTCGGATCGAGGTGCTGGACGCCTCGGGGGAGATCGTGCGGACCTTCGAGGCCGAGCCGCCGGAGGAGGAGGGCGAGGACGAGGACGAAGGGGACGACGACGATCGCTGGGCACCGGACACGATGCCCGCGGAGCAGGGACTGAACACGCTGCGCTGGGACCTGCACGCCGACGGATGGACCGGCTTCCCCCGGCTCATCCTCTGGGGCGTCCGCACCCAGGCGCCGACGCTACCCCCGGGGTCCTACACGGTGCGGCTCACGGCCGACGGGATCACCGAGGAGAGCCCTCTCACCATTCAGCGGAATCCCTGGATCGAGGACGTCACCGACGCAGACCTGGTCGCCCAGTACGAGTTCGGCGTCGAGATCCGGGACCAGGTGGAGCGGGCGAACCAGGCGGTGATCGCCATCCGCCGCATGCGGACCCAGGTCATGGAGCGCATGGAGGAGAGCGACGACGGAGAGCTCCGGGAGCGGCTGGAGGAGCTCATGGAGGCCGCGAGCGCCGTGGAGGCGGACATCTACCAGGTCCGGAACCGGTCCGGCCAGGACCCCCTGAACTTCCCCATCAAGGTCAACAACCGCCTGGCCAACCTTCTGTCGATGGTGGATCGGGGGGACGGAGCCCCGAACGACGGCATGCGGGAGGTCTTCGGCATCATGGTTGGACGGCTCGACGGCTACCTGGCCACCCTGGACGGCGTGTGGTCCGACGAGATGGCCGCCGCGAACGGCCGCCTCCGGGAGCTGGGGATGGACGAGCTGGACCCCTGGGACGAGAGCACCCGCATCTGGCGACCCGAGGGACTGTAGGATCTTCTCCGGTCATCGTCCCCCGGCGAGTGACGCCCGCTCGCCGGGGGACCCGTCCCGGTCGCCGTCCCTAGGAGGGGGCGACCACCGTGATCGTCCCGGACATGGACGATCCGTGGATGGAGCACTGGTAGTCGAACACGCCCGTGTCGTTGAACGTCCGCTCGAACGTGCCCGTGGTCTGGGTGGGCGAGCTGGGGCCGGACGAGAAGGTGACGTTGTGATCGACGGCCCCTCCCCAGGTCCACGTCACCGTCCCCCCGGTGGCGACGGTGGCCGCCTCCGGGTCGAAGGAGTTGTCCACCACTGACACCTCGGCGTTGGTGGGGGGTGCCACCTCCGCTTCGGCGGTGGCGGCGAACGACACGGTTCCGGTCACGCCGCTGGCCGTCGCCTCGGCGGACTGGGCGCCCGCCGTCGGTCCCAGGGTCCAGGTGGTGGACGCGTTGCCGCTGGCGTCGGTGGACGAGGTGGTCGGATCCACGCTGCCTCCCCCGGTCGTGACGCTCCAGGTCACGTTCCGGCCCGCGAGCGGGGCGCCGTCCCGGGTGACGCGTACCACGAGCGGATTGGCCAGGGCTTGCCCTGCGGTGGCGGTCTGTCCGGTGCCGCTCACGGCGCTCAGTACCGGATCACCGGGCTCGGGGTCGGGGTCGGTGCTGCCGTCGCTGCATGCCGAGCCCGCGATGGCGAGGGAGAGGATTCCGAACCATGCCGTCGAACGAGAGATGCTCATGCCCGTCTGCTCCTGGTCGGCAGGTCCGCCCGGCCAGGGCCGATACCCCGGCGGGAGGCCTGCGAAGTCTGTCGGGTCGACGACGAGCCTGCCGTCGCCATAGATGTCGTACGGACGCTCGCCAGAAGTATTTCGGGTAGCCTAAAAATCAAGAGTGGCGGAGCGCGCCTTTCCCGTGCAGGATCGGAGTCCCCCACGGGGGACGACCCGGGCCGGAGATCGGGTGTAGTACCTCCGCCCAGCGCTCGTCCGACCCTTCAGACCCCGGCCGACCATGAGACTTCTCGTCGCCCTGCTCTCCCTGACCGCCGTCGTCGCCGCCGCCGGACCGTACGGGGCCACGCCGGAGCCCGTCGCCTACGTGTCGCAGAACGACTTCGTGATCTGGTTCGTGGAGGGGACGGACACCCTGGGGAACCCCGTCAGCGCCGAGACCCGGGAGGTCCTCCACATCCGCGACGCCGAGGGAGGCCTCGAGGTCGCCGTGGATCAGGTCGACGCGGAGTTCTCGAGCAGCAACGTCTACGGGATCGACGAGAGCGGGCGGGTCCGGTCGGTGGACGGACAGGCGGTAGAGGACATCGCGACGCCCCGGGTGGACCTCCTCCCCCGGGTGCCCCTGGACTGGGCCGATCTGCAGCCGGGCGCCACCTGGGAGGACCGGGTCGCCCGGTCCGGCGAGGAGCCCTTCGGACCCACGGCCTACAGCGCGGTGCGGAGCTACGAGGTGGTCGGGGAGGTCGAGGCTTTCGGTCGCCGGGCGCTCCTGCTCGTGTCCTCCGGCCGGGTCGAGCTCCGGCAGGGCGGGTTCCAGGATGCCGCCCAGTCGGTGATCTGGTGGCAGGAGGTTCAGGGTCCGGTGCTGGACTCGGTCTGGTTCGACGTGGAGACTCGGCGCCTCCTGGCCAACGCCACGCACATGGACCTCTCGGGTACTGCGGGATTCGAGGGGGGAGGCGAGAGCCTGACCCTCCCGAGCGGCCTGCGGTCGTCGGTGCGCCGGGTGCCCGGGGAGGGTTGAGGGACGACGGCGGGAGAAGGGCTTGTTGCGTCCAATCTGCGGTGGGCAAGGTGGAAGAAGGTCCCATCGTCGGTGCGTTTCGTCGTCGTGACCATCCTCCGGCCGGGAGACGGGGCGGGACCCTGATGGAGACCCTGATCGACGGAAACGCCTGGGATCGCTTCCAGAACAACGCGCCCATACCCTGCCAGGGCACGGGGAAGCTCGAGGCCGAGCTCGCGGGGGTGGTGCGGGCCCGATTGGCCGAGAGCTCGGGGTGAGCCCAGTCCGCTCCTTGTCCGCAGGACCTTGACGCCTCCCGCCGTTACTGCGATGCTTCCGGCACAACAGGACACGAGCACAACAATGACGGCGGCGCCTTCGGAGTTGGGAGGTGGCGCCTTTTTCGAGTTTCACCAGGGTCGTTCGGACCCTGCTCCGCGCGGGAGTTGCCGCGCAACACGCAGTCGGCAATGCGCATCACAGTGCTCCGATCTGCACAAACCTCAGGAGCGCAACATGCGCACGAGCGGAACCGTGAAGTGGTTCAACGACGAGAAGGGCTTCGGATTCATCACGCCGGAGGACGGGAGCAAGGATTGCTTCGTCCACCACAGCGCCATCCAGGCTGAGGGCTTCAAGTCCCTCAGCGAGGGCCAGCGTGTCGAGTTCGACATCACGCAGGGCCCCAAGGGTCCGGCAGCGGAGAACGTCGTCGCGGTCTGACGACATCTTCGTGATGTAGCCGCCCCGATCGGGTGGTTCGACGGCCGTCCTGCCTAGGCAGGGCGGCCGTCTTTTCGTGGCACCCGTCCGGTGGGCTAGGGCCGGATGAAGACGTGGGTCCAGTGGTTGGCCTCGAGCCCGACGCCGTGCTCCGTCAGGTTGCAGTTCTCGATGTTGGCGCGGTGGCCGGAGCTGTCGAGCCAGCCGTCGAGGACGGCCGCGGCCGACGGGTACCCCTTGGCGATGTTCTCGGCGGCGGAGCTGTAGGTGACCCCCGCGGCCTGGAGGCGGTCGAAGGGCGAGTCCCCGTCGGGATTGGTGTGGCTGAAATACCCCCGGTCCACCATGTCCAGGGAGTGGGCCTGGGCGACCGCGGCCACCTGGCCGTTCCATACCAGGGGACCGCACCCCACGCGCTCCCGGTGGTCGTTCATCAGGGTCACGAAGTTCCCGACCTCGTCAGGGAGTTCCGCTTCCATCCCCGTGGGATCGCTGCCGGAATCGCAGGCGAGGACGAGGCTCGACAGGGTGACGATCGCCAGGAACCACGCGGTGTTTCGGCTCTGAACCATGGGGGACCTCCGGAGTCCGGGGCGGGCGGGACCACCCCGGGATGCCGGAAACACCGTGCCAGGCTCCCGCGGACGGCGGCTCAGGCCTCGGCCTTCTTCCCCCAGTTCTGGAAGAGGAGTGCCCCCCGACTCCAGGCCAGGGCCCCGAAGGTCGCCACCAGGAAGACCAGGCCTTCGTTGAAGACCCGTTGGGAGGGAAGCTCCACGGGGAGGACGTTCATGCCCAGGACCAGGTAGGCTCCGGCGGCGACGATGCCCGCCACGACACCCTTGAGCACCGTCCGGAGCCGATCCCCGACGCCCTGGTCGGGTGAGCCGCCGGCAAGGAACATCCCGATGAGACCCCCGACGATGGCGGCCATGAAGAAACGGATCGGAAGGGTGTACTGGACCTGCGCCTCCGCGGCGCCGTAGCGGGTCGTGCTCACCGAGAGCCGGGCCGTGCCGGGTGCTCCGGAACGGAGGAGGAAGCGGGCGGGCCGGCGGCTGCTGACCGTGTCGGTGCCGGGGCTGACCGAACCCTCGTCCACCAGCAGGTCGACCTCGGTGGCCTCGACGCCCCCGCTCCCCAGGACCGTGACGTTCACCGGAACCGCCTCGACCCCCCACCCCTGGAGGGTGGTGCCGGCGGCGTCGATGGTGAGGGCCGGTCGCACGGGAAGCGTCAGCCGGTACCCCTCGGGCCTCGTTTCGGTGATCACCAGGATCGGGACCGAGTCCAGGGCGTCGGCGTCCCGGATCACGATGGTGGTCACGGGAATGCCGACGCGGACCAGGGACGCGGGATCCGGGGTCACCCGATCAACGGCGGCCATCACCTGCAGGCCGATCGGACGAGCCAGATCGCCGGGGGCCTCGGGGCTCAAGGGGTCCTGGGTCCAGGCGTGGAGGCGACCGACGAAGGCCGCCGAGTCCGCGTCCCATTCGAGCCCGTGGGCCTGGAGGAAGACCTGCAGAGACCGGGTTCCCCGTCCGGCCATGTCCTGTACCTGGGTCTCGGGGAGGACGTACACCGGTCCGTCTTCTTCCGGGACCTGTGCGGGACGGGCGGCGCCGTCGGCCCGGACCAGGGTGTCGGCGAAGGAGCTCGATACGGCCGCGTCCGCCAGGGACCACCCCTGGGCGAGCTCGGCGAACTGGAGGCTCGACATCCGTGTCTGGAGGGTGCGGAGGAGGGCCGTGTCCCCCAGCGTCACCGCCCGGGTGTCCAGCTGTCGGCTCAGGGACTGGAGCTGCACCGGGCTGAGGGCGATATCCTGGGCCGGCAGCTGGATCTGGGGCCGGTTCGGACGGACCTGGGCCGCCGCGCCGTTCATCGTGGACGCCAGGGCCAGGAGGAGGCCGGTCAAGGCGCGGATCGAGAGACGAGGATCCATGGGGCGCTTCCGGTCCGGGGTGGGGGGCCGACCCCCTATTGTGCCGGTCGAGGCCGGGGCCCTGTCAAGCGCGACGGCGCCGGAGCCCGCGGGACCCCGACGCCGTCGTACCGTGCGGATCCCGGGCGGAGCGCCCGGTCCGTGGGTGTGCTACCGGATCTCCACGTAGCGCTCGAGCCGGGCCACTTCCTCCTCGTCCACGTATTTCCCGATCTCCCGGCGGAAGCGCTCCATGGCGTCGTACGGCCGGTACTCGTCGAACTCGTGGGCCATGCGGTCGCCGACGCCCGGGATCAGGAGGATCTCCTCCTCGGAGGCGTTGTTGAGGTCGAGGGGAAGGAAGAGGGAGCGATAGGCTTCCTCCCGGGCGGCTTCGTCCATTGACGAGGCCAGGACGGCGTCGACCTCGCGCATGTCCGCGAAGGGTCGGGCGGCGACGAGCGCGGCGACGGCCTCGGCCGTGAGGCCGGGAACCGCCGCGATCTGCGCCTCGGTGGCCTCGTTGGGGCTCAGGAGGGGCTGGGTGTCGGGGGACGAAGGCGCCTCGGCCTCCACGGCGGGCGCCGCGGCCTCGTCCATGGAGGAGTCGGCGTCGGTGCCACCGCAGGCGGCGAGGGGGAAGGCGGCCAGGGCCAGCAGGAGTGTGCGCCGGGTGGGCTGGATGTGACGGATCATGGGTCTGCAGTCCTTATCGGAGGGTACGACGGGTTCAGGTCCGGCGTCGCGCCGGGTGCCGGTAGACGGCCAGGAGCCCGAGGAGGGCGAGCTGGATCATGGCGCCGGGGGCCAGGGTCGGCGTGCCGCCCCCCAGGGAGGCCCGAATCAGCGGGACGCCCGAGAGCTCCGGATGGATCTCCCGCTCGAGCTCGGCGTTGCTCTCGTAGTGGAACACGGCCCCGACCACACCGCTGAGCAGGGCGAGCGCCATCACGGTCCTGAACGCCCGCAGAAGTCCCGGTCCCGGCCGCCACATGAGGGTCGCGGCCGAGACCGCGGACAGCCCGAGCAGGGTGAGCGGCACCCACTGACGCCACTCCTCCCAGTGCTCCAGGAGGATCAGCTCGAGGACCAGCCCCGAGGCGCTGACTACGACGAGGCCCAGGAGCAGCGTGCGGAGTCGAGCGAGCGTGCGTGACGCGGCGTCTTCTGGGAGCATCCGTGGACGGGGGCACGGTTGGAAATGAAAACCATTCTCAACTCGGGACGGTAGGGTCCCGTCCCGGCTGGGTCAAGACGGACCCGTGGACGGGACGGTGGGTACGAGCGCGACTGGACCCACGATCTTCCGGCCCGGCCCCAGCCATGTCGACGCTCGCCCCCGAACACCTGCGAAGCGACCATTTCTGGTCCCTTCTGGAACTGGCCACGGACGGCATGTGGTGGTGGCGGATCGAGACCGACGAGGTGCGATGGTCCCCGTCCCTGGCCCGTTCCTTCGGGTACGCGGAGGATGACCGCGCCCTCGCCGACATTCTCGAGTTGACCCACCCCGACGACCGGGAGGCGCACCGGGCGGCCGTGGAGGCCCACCTCCAGGCGGGGGGCGCCTACGATGCGGTCTTCCGGTTCCGTCAGGAAGACGGGTCCTACCGGTGGGTACGGTCCAGGGGGATGACCACCCGGGATCCGGAGGGTCGCCCGCTCGTCATGTTCGGATACGTGATCGACATCTCCGAGGAGCGGGAGCGGATGAATGCCCTCCGGGCGAGCGAGGCCCGGTTCAGGGCGTTCATCGAGCACTCTCCGGCCGCCACTTTCCTGACCGACGAGTCGGGACGATATCTGACTGTGAACGCGGCCGCGAGCACCCTGATCTCCGTCCCTCCGCACGAGCTCGTCGGACATCGTGTCTCGGACCTGGCCCACCCCGAAACGGTCGAGATCATCGAAGACCTCAACGCCCGCGTGCTGGCCTCCGATGCCCCGGCGCAATGGGTGGGCCCGGTCCGTCGGGTCGACGGGTCGGAGCGATGGGTCCACAACGTCAAGTTCCCGGTGGAGTTGGATGGGGGGGCGCGGGCGGTGGGCGGCTTCGTGCTGGACCTCACGGATCTCCGACGGGCCGAGCTCGCCGCGGAGGCCGCGCAGCGCCTCGAGAGCCTGGGGCGTCTGGCCGGCGGGGTCGCCCACGACTTCAACAACCTCCTCACGGTGATCCTGGGGCATGCCCGCCTGGCCGCGCTGGAGGTGGGCCCGGGGCATGCGGCCGGCCCGGACCTCGACGAGATCATCGACGCCGCCGAGCGGTCCGCCGAGCTGACCGCCCAGCTCCTGGCCTTCGCCCGTCGACAAGAGGCCCGTCCCGACGTCGTGGACCTTCGGGAGCGGATCGGCGCAACGCTTTCCCTGCTGGGGCGCCTGATCGGCGAGGACGTGGAGCTGGACGTGCGCATCGAGCCGCGGATCTGGCCGGTGCGCATGGACCCCTCCCACCTGGACCAGGTGCTCACCAACCTGTGCGTGAACGCCCGCGACGCAATGCCCCGGGGCGGACGGATCGTCATCGGGCTGCGGAACGTGCCTGCTTCCTGCTCCGTCGACGGAATCGATCCGGCGCCGGGAGATCGCGTTCTCCTGTCGGTGGCCGACGAGGGCGTGGGGATGGAGCCGGCCCTCCTGGAGAACGTCTTCGAGCCCTTCTTCACCACCAAGGCGACCGGGGAGGGGACGGGGCTGGGACTGGCGACCGTGCACGGCATCGTCAGCCAGGCCGGGGGGACGGTGGACGTCCGCAGCGCGCCGGGCGAGGGCAGCGACTTCCGGATCCTCCTGCCCCGGGAGTTCGAGGCTCCGGTCGACACGGTCGTCCGGGCCACGGCCCCGGAGGTCGCGCCGATCTCGGGGACCGTCCTCCTGGTCGAGGACTCCCCGGGCGTCCTGCGGCTCACGACGCGGATGCTGACGTCCCTGGGATACGACGTGCTCGCGGCGGGCTCCCCGAACCAGGCTTTGCAGATCATGGGGGAGCGTGGCGAGGACGTGGACGTGCTCGTGACCGACGTGGTGATGCCGGGAATGAACGGGCCGGATCTGGCAGAGGAGGTGCAGCGGATGCGACCACGCGTTCAGACCGTCTACATCTCCGGCCATGCCCGGGAGCATCTCACGGGGCGCGGCGTCGACGAAGACCCGGCGGGCTTCGTCCAGAAGCCCTTCACCCTGGAGACGCTCGGCGCCGCCGTCCGCGACGCCGTGGAGGCGGCCCGGGGCTAGTGTGGTGGCCACACTAGTCGTGTCGGTTCGAGCGTCCGGGCCGTAGCCGGTCTCCGGATGAGCGGACCCCGGGGGTTCGCGCGCCTCGACAGGGCAGGTCGCACCCCGACGGTGGGTCCGCGCGCCCCTCCAGAGAAGGCATCCTGGTGTCGACATGACGCACTCCCTCGAGCCCGCAGGCCACATCGGGCCCTACCACCTCCTCCAGCGTCTGGGCGAGGGTGGGATGGGGATCGTGTACGAGGCCGAACAGCGGGAGCCGGTGCGGCGGCGCGTCGCACTGAAGATGATGAAGGCAGGGCTCGATACCGCGGAGGTCATCGGCCGGTTCGAGGCCGAGCGCCAGGCGCTGGCCGTCATGGACCACCCGGGGATCGCCCGGGTCTTCGATGCCGGCGCCACCCCCACCGGCCGCCCGTACTTCGTGATGGAGCTGGTCCGGGGGATTCCCGTAGACGCCTTCTGCGACCAGAACCGTCTGGACGTCGCCCGGCGGGTCGAGCTCTTCATCAAGATCTGCGACGCCGTACAGCACGCCCACCTCAAGGGAGTGGTGCACCGTGACCTCAAGCCGGGGAACGTTCTGGTATCGGGGGAGGGCCCCGGCGCCTCCCCCAAGGTCATCGACTTCGGTGTGGCCAAGGCCACCGGGATGCAGCTGGCCGAGCGGACGGTGCTGACCACGCTGGGACGGGCGCCCGGGACCCTGGCCTACATGAGCCCGGAGCAGGCCGAGATGGGCGGGATCGACGTGGACACCCGGGCGGACGTCTTCTCCCTGGGCGTCCTTCTCCACGAGCTCCTGACCGGCCGCCTCCCGCTGGACCCCTCGGGTCTCGGCGGACAGACCTTCCTCGCCCGGCTCCTGGAGCGGGACGTCGCGATGCCGACGCTGGGGCGCACCCTCGCCGACCTTCCCGGGGGCCGGGTGGACCACCTCGCCCGGTCCCGTGGCACCACGCCCGCCGCGCTCCGAAGGGAACTCGCGGGAGACCTGCAGTGGATCGCGGCCCGGGCGGTGGAGAAGGACCGTGCGCGCCGCTATGCCACGGCCAGCGCCCTGGCGGCCGACCTCCGCCGCTACCTGAAGAGCGAACCCATCGATGCCCGTCCGCCGCGCCACCTGTACACGCTGAAGAAGTTCGTGCGGCGGAACCGCCGCGTGGTCACCTGGGGCGCCGTGGCCATCCTGGCGCTCTGCTCCGGGGCCATCGCCGCCATCTCCGGCATGCTCGAGGCCCGGCGTGCCCAGGCCGCCGCCGCCCGGGACGCCGCCACCGCGCAGCAGGTGAGCGCGTTCCTGGTGGACCTCTTCGAGGTGTCCGATCCGGAAGAGTCCCGGGGGAGCACCATCACTGCCCGGGAGATCCTCGATCAGGGTGCCGAGCGGATCCGGCACGAACTCGCCGGGGAGCCGGCGGTCCAGGGACAGATGATGGTGACGATGGGTCACGTCTACCGGAAGCTGGGGCTCTACGCCCAGGCCGGCGAGCTCACCGAGGAGGCGGTCCGGGTGCTGGACGGGGCCGCCGGGGTGGAGGACGGAGCCCTGGCGAGCGCCGTGGCGGCCCTGGCCACCCTCTACGAAGAGCAGGGCCGCTACACCGAGGCGGAGCCCCTGGCCCGGAGGGCGCTGGCGCTTCTGGTGGCCTCTGCCGGCGAGGAGGCTCCCGCGGTGGGCGCCGCCTACAACAACCTGGGGCTCCTGGTGAACCGGCTGGGCCGCTACGACGAGGCTGGGGAGTACTACGCGCGGGCCCTCCGCATCAACGAGGCGGTGCTGGGTCCCGACCACCCGACCACCGCCTCCAACCTCGGGAACCTCGCGGTCCTCCACCGGAAGCTCGGGCGGTACCGGGAGGCCGAGGAGCTGCAACGCCGCACGCTGGAGATCGCCGCGTCGACCCTGGGGACCGACCACCCCGCCTACACCACCCGGCTGATCAACCTGGCGGTCCTCTACCGGGACATGGGGCGGGAGGCGGATGCCGAGCCCCTGGTGCGGGAGGCCCTGGAGATCGACGAGCGGCTCTTCGGGCCGGACCACCCCTACGTGGCGACCGACCTGGCGAACCTGGCGGACCTGCACCTGCGCATGGGCCGGCCCGGGGAGGCCGAGCCCCTGGCCCGGCGGGCCCTGACCATCGACCGACGAGCCCACGGGTCGGACCACGACGTCGTGGGCGAGGACCTCAAGCTGCTGGCCCGGGTGCAGGAGCAGACGGGCCGGGCGGAGGAGGCGGAGGCGGGGTACGCCGAGGCCGTGGAGATCCTGGAGCGGGTCCTGGGGGAGCGGCACCCCCGGGTCGCCGTCGTCCTGACCGACCTGGGCGCCTTCCACGTGCGGCAAGGCCGGCCCGAGGCTGCCGAGCCCCTGGTGGACCGTGCGCTGGCGATCCTGGCCGACGCCTCCATCGACCGGGAGCATCCGGCCGTCGCACAGGCCCTCCACGAGCTCGCGGTGATCCACGCGGCCACGGATCGGCTCAATGCCGCCGCCTCCCTGTTCGAGGAGGCGCTGGCCATGCGGGAGAAGGTCCTGGGACCCCGGCATCCCTCCTACGCGGAAACGCTGGAGGCCTTCGCCGACCTGCAGGTCCGCCGGGGCCGTCTGGCCGAGGCCGACGACCTGCGGGCACGCTCCCGCCACATCCAGGAAGGCGTTGCGGCGAAGGGCGCGGAGGTCCCACCGGCCTGAGGCGGCGGGGGGCCCGACCGTGCCGGACGCCGCGAGCGCCCGTCCGGGGAGGCCGGTGTCGTCCGCATCGCAGTGGTCGAGGCTGGACCCGGGTCGAGGTCGACCCGGGGCTCAGGGCTTGAACGTCCCGTCGGAAGCGAGCCCGCTCCACCCCTCGCCGCGTCCCACCGAGACCCTGCGGGTGATCCACCGCAGGTAGCGGCCGTCCGTGGCCCGGGCCAGGGCGGGAACCCGCCGGACCCGGAGCCCCTCCCTGGGGATTTCCTCGTCCTGGACGGTGAGGGGGGTGGGCGCGAGCAGGACGCCCAGGGAAAGGTCCTCCTCGGCCATGGTGCCCTTGCGGAGGGCGATGCGCGCGAGCCCCGTGGAGATGGGCACGAAGGGGATCCAGTGCCGAGGCACCTCGGTCTGGAGCATGTACTGGCGCTCCCCGGGCGCCTCCAGCTCCTGCACCTGGTTCACCGGGCGCTCCTCGTCACCACGGGACCGGGGATCTCCCGAGCGGGCCTGGACGGTGCGTTCCACCGCCCAGGCCATGTTGGCGGCCTCGTCCCGGAGGAAGGCCACGTCCTCCAGCGCAGATCCGTCGATGACGCCCAGGGCCGTCGGCGGGACGAGGAGGCCGGGGAAGGTGCGGTGGGGCGCTCCCTGGTGGGAGATGGCGAACATCCGGAACCGGCCGGAGCGGTTGGTGTCGTCGGCGGGGGCGACGACGAAGCGCTCCCCGAACGTGGTCGTGTAGGCCACCGACTCCACGCGGGTGAGGGCGCCGCCGTGGACGGTCAGCGGCACCACGATCCAGTCGTTGCCGTAGACCATCCCGAACTCGGCCACGCAGAGCCGGGCCAGGTCGTGGGGCTGGGCGTCGAGCTGACCCAGGTGCACCTGGGCGTCCTCGAACTGCCAGTAGCGGTCCGCCGGCATCCCCGCGAACCGGAGCGGCGTCGCCACCATGGTGAGGGACTCCCGGAAATCCTCGGTCCGCTCGCCCTCGCCCAACGCCAGGCTGCGTCGGGGCGCGTGGTCGAAGGTGTACCAGTCGACGGTGCCGCCTTCGTGGAGGGGCGCCGCCAGGACCGCGTGGTCCTCGCCGCCGCCCACCCGGATGCTGAACCGGTACTCGAAGCGGTCCTCGATCCACGAGGACTCCGCGGTCGGGATCGCCACCGAGGTCCGGAACCAGTCCAGCCAGGCCGCCGCCGCGTCCAGTGCGGCCGACGAGGCACCCGCGAGCCAGGGGGGAGAGCCGGCCTCCAGCTGGACGGCTGCTACGGCGCCGTCGGGCGTCGTCCGGGCCAGCACGCTCAGGGCTCCGGGCACCGCGTGATGGGCCGGGATGTCCACATCCGGAGGAGCCGGGGACACGTCGAGGGGACAGGCGCCCACCAGCGCGGCCCGGGCGTCCATGCCGGCCTCCTCGAGGAGCTCGAGCAGATAGGCGCCGGCCTCAGCCCGGTCCCACAGGCCGAGG
>DATHRY010000391.1:0-2106 GCA_035464715.1 Longimicrobiales bacterium | reverse complement strand
TACCCGCCCGTCCCCACGAGATCGTCCGCCTGGACGACGGGGACGTCTTCGATCTGGAGGCCACGGTGGTGGAGCGGGACATCGACGGGCACCGGGTCCGGATGTACGCCTACAACGGGCAGTATCCGGGGCCGCTGCTGTGGGTCGAGCGGGGCTCCACCGTGACCGTGCGGTTCACGAACCGGATCGACCATCCCACCACCGTGCACTGGCACGGGCTGCGGCTCGACAACCGGTTCGACGGCATCCCCTTCGTCACCCAGGACCCGGTCCAGCCCGGGGAGACCTTCGTCTACCAGGTCCACTTCCCGGACCCGGGGCTCTACTGGTACCACCCCCACATGCGGGAGGACATCCAGCAGGACGGGGGGCTCTACGGGAACATGATGGTCCGGGACGGCGCGGGGGACGCCTTCGGGCCGGCGCATCGGGAAGAGGTCCTGATGCTGGACGACATCCTGATGGCCGACGCGGGGCCCGTACCGTGGGGCCGCGAGCGGGCCACCCATGCGTTCATGGGGCGTTTCGGCAACCGGTTCCTCGTGAACGGGGCTCCGGGCTGGGACCTGGAGGTGGACCGGGGCGAGGTCGTGCGCCTCTTCCTCACCAACGTCGCGAACACCCGTACCTTCAACCTCTCCTTCGAGCACGAAGACGGGGGCGCAGACGACGTTGCCGTCCCCCTCAAGATCGTCGGCTCGGACATCGGCACCTACGAGCGGGAGGAGCGGGTGGCCTCGGTGGTGATGGCGCCGGCGGAGCGGTACATGGCCCACGCGCGCTTCGACCGGCCCGGGCGGTATTGGCTGGTGAACCGGGTCCGGGGCATCGACCACCTCTACGGCGCCTTCTTCGCCGAGGCGGACACGTTGGGCGTCGTCACGGTGTCCGAGGCGCCGGTCGAGGCGACAGAGGTGACCGAAGCCTTCGAGGCCCTCCGCGAGTTTCCGACGGTCGTGGCGGAGATCGACGCCTATCGGGACGAGTTCGACCGCCCGGTGGACCGGGAGCTGGAGCTGACCCTCGAGACGGGGGAGCTGCCCTTCTTCATGGAACGGCTCATGACCCTGGACTCGGCCTACTTCCACCCGGTGGAGTGGAGCGGCACGATGCCCTTCATGAACGCCTGGTCCACGGAGCACGAGGCCCGGTGGCGTCTGTTCGAGCCCTCGACGGGGCGGATGGACATGGCCATCCGCTGGGACTTCGAGCTGGGCAGCGTCGAGAAGATCCGCATCCACAACCGGCGCCACTCGCTCCACGCCATGCAGCACCCGATCCACTTCCACGGGCAGCGCTTCCTGGTGCTGTCGGTGAACGGGGTGCCCAACACGAACCTCGTCTGGAAGGACACCGTGCTCGTCCCCGTCGGCGCCACGGTGGACCTGCTGCTCGAGGCGTCGAATCCCGGGGAGTGGATGGCCCACTGTCACATTGCCGAGCACCTCGAAGCGGGGATGATGCTGGGGTTCGGGGTGCACTGAGAGGCCGACCGGCTCCGCGGGAGCGATCTGGAGCCGGTCGGCCTTCGCCGTGGTCGGACCTTCCTTGCCCGGATGCCGGGCCGCCCATGGAGCCGCGGCGGGACGGGCGGGCCGGGCTCCCGCCGCCCCGCCGGGTCACGGGCGACCTTCCCCGCTCAGTCCACCGGGACCTCCGTCAGGATGTTGTCGCCGTGCGAGGACCAGCCGAACGACTGGTCCAGGAAGTCTGGCCGCCCTTCGAGGAAGGCACCGAAGCCGGCGGGGATCGACGCCCAGTCGTCGGGCTCCGCGATCAGGTAGAAGCCGACCTCCGGTCCCCAGCTGTGGGTGAAGAGGCGGACGCTCTTGTACGCGCCCGAGGACCGGTAGGCACGGACGACCTCCATCATCTCCTCCTGCGCCTCGTTGAAGGCCCGGTCGGAGGGGAGCTCGAACGTCTCGATCACCAGGTAGTTGGGTTCCTGCTGGGTCGTGGCCGTCACGAAGCCGGTGAGCACTCCGATGACGACGAGCGCGAGGCCGCCGAGGACGAGGCGCAGGGAGCGGATCATGGTCACCTCCGGTCGAAGAGCCGGGACGGACCGGAGGCGCCGGAGACCTGTTCCGGACGCAGCCGGTCGGA
>DATHRY010000390.1:0-7274 GCA_035464715.1 Longimicrobiales bacterium | reverse complement strand
CTCGGGAGGGCCTGGCCGGCGAAGCCTGGACCGCGGCGCTCCCCGGCCGGGTCCGCGAGCCGTGTCGCCTGTGGGACCTGGTGGTGGACGGACCGACGCTGCTCTCATGCGTGGCGGTGGACCCCGAGCGACCCGGTCTGGCTGATGGACGTGCTGTCGGGAAACGATGCGGGCCGGGGTCCGTAGGGAGTCGCGACGAGCCTCCGGCCGGGGCTGACGGGGAGGCAGCCAGACCGAGGAGGGGACGATGAGAACGTGGATGGTGCTGGCTTTCGGGGGGTGGATTGCCTGCGCGTGCGGCGGTGCCGACACCGCGGACGTCGAGGAGGTCGAAGTCCCCGAGGCGGCCGCCGAAGGACCTTCCGGCGACGTGCACGAGGTGACCGTGCCGCTGGAGGGCCTGCCCGAGGGTGCCAACCTCACCTTCCCGACACTGGACCCCCGGACGGGCGACCTCTGGTTCTCGGTCTTCACCGGCTCCTTCGACGGTCAGACCATCTGGGTCTCCCGGCATTCGGACGCGGGGTTCACCCCTCCCGAGGTAGCGCCGTTCTCGGGAAGCTGGGGCGACCGGGCACCCCGTTTCTCACCGGATGGGGAGTACGTGCTGATCACGTCGAACCGACCGACCTCGCCGGGCGGCGATCCGGGAGACATGAACCTCTGGCGCGTCGAACGGACCCCGGACGGGTGGAGCGCGCCCACGCTCCTGCCCGGTCCGGCCAACTCCGCCTCCGCGGACATCCACCCCAGCGTGGCGAACAACGCAACCTGGTTCGCCTCGGCCCGCGACGGCGGCGCCGGACGCTCGGACCTCTACCGGGTGGATGCCGAAGGACGGCTCGAGCACCCGGGGGCACCCCTGAACGACGCCCTCAGCCAGCCCGACCTCTGGATCAGTCCGGACGAGTCGTGGATGATCCTGGCCATCACCGACCACCCGGACGGCCTGGGAGGAGACGATCTCTACGTGAGTCGCCGTACGGGGGCGGAGTGGTCGCCGCCCGCCAACCTGGGGCCGGAGATCAACTCGGCCGAGTACGAGTACGGCCCGAGCGTGTCCCCGGACGGCCAGTGGCTCTACTTCACGAGCCACCGGGACGGGCCCGGCCGCGTCTACCGGGTGGCCCTCGACCTGATCCCCGGGGCCGGGCCGTGAGGAACGGGGCTGCGCTCCTCGTCGTGCTGGCCGCCATGGGTCGGCCGGCCTCCGCCCAGGACACGGGCGCAGGAACCCCGGGGCCGGAGCACGAGCGGCTGGCGGGGCTGGTGGGCGCCTGGGACGTCCGGGTGGACGGACGCCCGGCCGGTCTGGCCGTGGGCCGTCCGTTGCTCGACGGGCGCTTCGTGGAGGTGGAGGTTCGGGCGGACCGGGGACCGGTGCGCCGGGCCCTCTACACCTTCGGCTTCGACGACCGCCACGGGGAGTTCACCGTCCTGGCCATGGACGAGGCCGGAACGTACTGGGTCACCGCCCGAGGGGTTCGGGAGGGGTCGCGGGTGGCCATGCGGGGGTCCGACGACGACCCGGACATGGCGGCCATGGGGCTGGAGAAGGCCTTCGTCATCGAGCTGGGCCTCCCCGAGGACGGCGTGGCCTCCATCGACACGCGCCTCGTGGATACCCGGACCGACGAACGCCCGGAGCAGCCGTGGGTCGGGTTCGAGCTGCATCGGGCAGGGGCCCCCGGACCCACGGAACCGGACGCCCTTCCCGAGACTCTCACGCTCCCCCCGGAGCTGGACGCCGTCCTGAAGGGCTACGAGGCGGCATGGAGGGCCCGGGACGCCGCGGCGCTGGCCGCGCTGTTCACCGACGACGGCTACGTCATGCGGCCCAACCGCCCTCCCGCTGTGGGTCGGGAGGCGATCGAGAGGGCGTACCGGGGTGCCGGGGGGCCGCTGGTGCTCCGGGCCTGGGCGTGGCGCGTGGACGGGGACGTGGGCTGGATCCTGGGAGGATGGGCGGGCTCGGCGGACCAGCGGGCCGTGGGGAAGTTCGTCCTCGCCCTCCGGCGGTCCCCCGCCGGCAGCTGGCGGATCGCGGCGGACATCGACAACGGCAACGGCAACTGAGGGGATGCCCCGAGGCCCGGGACGCTCTAGGATGGCACGTTCCGCTGCTCCCCCAGGAGGCGTGCCCATGGTCACTTCGCTGGACCGCCGTCCCGTTCGACCGGACGCCGCGACGGGTCACGGGCCGACGTCGGTCGAGCGGACCCCGTCGGGCATGCGACCGCCCGACCCGCGATTCCGACGGGCCCCGGTCGGGTCGGTCCTCCTCGCGGTGATGCTGGGCTCCCTCCTCCCGCATCCTTCGCTCGCCCAGGCCCGTCCGGATCCCGCCGGGCCCGTCCTGATCCGGAACGTGACGGTGGTGGACGCCACCGGTAGCCGGGACGGCGTCGACGTCCGGCTCCGGGACGGCCGGGTGGAGGCGGTGGCCCCTAGCGACGGAGCACCCTTCGACGGTCGGGTCATCGAGGGCGGGGGAGGCTTCCTGATCCCCGGACTCGTGGACGCCCACGTGCATGTCGGCCACCTGCCCCGGGCGGAGATGGCCGAGCTCCTGGAGTGGGTCGTGGACGGTGGCGTTACGGCGCTGCGGGACATGGCCGGCGATGCCCGGGCCCTGGCGGGGACCCGGCAGGCGCTCCTCACCCGCGAGCTTCGTGGGCCGCGGCTCCACTACGCCGCGCTTCTTGCCGGCCCGCCCTTCCTGTCGGACCCCCGGCTCGAGGCCGCGACCCGGGGATACGCGTCGGGCGAGGCCCCCTACATGATCCCGGTGACGGCCCGGACGGACGTGGTCCGGGCCGTGGCCATGGCCAAGGGCACCGGAGCCACGGGACTGAAGCTCTACGCCGCCCTGGACGCCGAGCGGATCGCCGCCGTGACCCGGGAAGCCCACGCGGCGGGCCTCCAGGTGTGGGCCCACTCCGCCGTCTTTCCGGCCCGCCCGGTGGAGGTCCTGGACGCCGGCGTGGACGGCGTCTCCCACGCCCCCTACCTGATCTGGGAGGCCAGGCCCCCCACGCCGGACTTCACCCTCCGGGCCCGGGGCGACTTCGCCGGCGTGCCCGTCGACGGACCGGCGATGGACCGGGTGATCGCCGCCATGGTCCGGAACGGGACCGTGCTCGACCCCACGCTGCTGGTGTTCGAGCGGAATGCGGCGGACGACTCCACCGGGCTTCGCCTGGAGTGGGGCGCGGCCCTCACCAGGCGGGCCCATGCGGCGGGCGTGCCTCTGGCCGCCGGGACGGACGGCGTCGGCGACCCCGACACCGACGATCTGCCGGCGGTGCACCGCGAGCTCGAGCTCCTGGTGGAGCTGGCGGGCCTCACGCCGGTGGAGGCCCTCGTGGCGGGCACCCTCGGCGGGGCACGGGTCCTGGGGATCGACGATCGCTTCGGGACCGTCGAGGTGGGCAAGGTCGCCGACCTCGTGCTCCTGACCGACGACCCGCGAGCGGACATCCGCGCAACCCGGTCGGTCCGGCACGTCCTCCTCGGCGGGCGGGTGGTCCGGTGAGGCGGAGCCCCGGGTCGACGGCCGCGGGTCGCCGACGCCCGTCGGGATCTCTCTCGTCCGGTTGCCGGTAGCAGGTCGCCGTAGGCAGGATCTCCACTCGTTCGCGCGGTCGATCCATCCTCTTTCCGGAGCCGGGACATGCCCATCAGCGGGGACGAGAAGGACGTCGAGGGACCCGGCTCCGTCCGTGGGCGCGGCTCGACGGCGGCGTCACGCCCCGGTGCCCGGACCGCCCTGGACGCCGGGAGGCGAGAGCCCCGGGCGTCGACGTCGCAGCGGTGGGTCGCGGGCGGCCTGGCGGTGGGCTTCATCGTGTGCGCCGCGATGGCCTCGGCGTTCGTCCACCCTGGCACCCTCCTCTCGGAGGCGCCGGCGCAGATCGGTGGCTGGGCAACCTCCATCGGGGCCCCCGTGGAGCCGGGTGTGGTCGCACAGGATCGTGAGACATTGGCGCTGCGCCGGGTGGCGGCCGGGGTGGCCGGTCTGGTGTCTCTCCTGGGGCTCCTGACCCTGGCGGGCCTCCTCCGCCAACGGAGCCGACTCCGCCGCCCGGTGGACCGGATCCACTGGGCCGTCGGGGCGACCCGGACCCAGTTCGCGGCCCGGGCTCTGGGCGCAACCTGGCGTCCGGCCCTGGCGGTCGCCGTGCTGTCCCTCGCGGTGGGCGTGGCCATCGGGCCCGTGGTGGAGAACACGTTCCCGGGTCGGGCCCGGGTCCCGGAGACGGGCTTCCTGGCCGGGGCCCTGCTGGTGGCCCTGGGCACCGTGCTGCTCCACCGCGCCAGCCGGGCCGGCCTGCGGGCCCGACGGTCGCCGGGATGGCTCTCCCGGATCCTGTCGGCCCCGGCAGGCGTGGGGGCCGTGGGGTTCGCGGTCCTGGTCACGGTGGCCCTCACGGCCCGCACGGAGGGCGCCGCCGTCGCGAACGCCGACACGGGGTCCCGGGTGGCGGTGGTGGCGCTCGGCGGCGTGGATGCCGAACGGAGGGCCGAGCGGCTCGAGGGGATGGTGTCCAGGGCGAGCCGGGGTGTCGGGTTCGCATCCACGGGCACGGCCCGGGGGGCGGGTAGCTGGGTCCCGATCCAGGTCGATTGCGGCCGCTGCTCGGTGGGCGGTCTTCCCCTGCCGGTGCAGAACGTGCGGACCGAGGTCCACGCCGTGGCGCCGGACACCTTCGGCGCTCTCGGCGTGGAGCTTCTCCGCGGCCGGGACTTCGGGCTCGGGGACCGCGGTGGCACGGTCACCGCCGCGGTGGTGAGCCGTTCCATGGCCCTGCGCCACTTCGAGGGTGGGGAGGCCGTCGGCAGACGCCTCCGTTTCCGGGACTCGGACTGGATCGAGGTCGTGGGGGTCGTGGCCGACCGCCCCGGCATCCGGGACGAAGCGACCGAGTTCGCCCTCTACATTCCTCTGCTTCAGGCCCGCCCCGAGGTGGTGGAGGTCTACGGCGACCATCCGGAAGAGGTCCTGGGCGCGGCGGGCGGCGCTTCTCCGGCCCCGGACCGGCTCGTGGACCTCCAACCCCTCGGGGACGTCTTCGCCACGCGCCGGTGGTTCCGACGGGTGCTGACCCTGCTGGGCGTCCTGGCCCTCGGGCTCTCGCTGGCCGCCATCTGGTCGGCCGCCCGGTCTGAGACCCAGGCCGAGCACCCGGAGACGGCCCTGCGGCGGGCGCTGGGGGCTTCGCCTGCTCGTCTCTGGATCCACTTCGCCCGTTTCGCCTTCCGGCAGTGTGCGACGGCCTTGCTGGTGGGAGGGTGGCTGGCCCTGGCGCTGGCGATCGAGCTGGAGCGGAGCCTCGGTCGCCTGCCCCTCCTCGACCTGCGGATCTGGGCCGGCGCCGCCGCACCCGTGGTCCTCGTATTCGTGGCCGGCGCCCTGCCCCCGTTCCGCTCGGCCCTCCGCGCCTCCCCGGCGACGGCCCTCGGCGCCCTGGAGCCCTAGACGCCGTGGCTCGTCCGACCCTTCCTTTCGCCTGCCTCACGGCCCTCTGTCTCGTCGCCTGCGCGCCGTCGGACCAGGCGGACGACCCGGGGCGCGCCGCCGTCGACGAGTCGAGGGCGGCCCTGCTGGCGCTCGACGGCGTGGGTGAGCTGGCCTATCCGGTCCCGACAGCGGAGGTGACCGCCCGCTTCGGCGTCCCCTTCCCGGACCTCCCGGAGTACCCCGAGGCGGAGTGGTGCGAGATGACGTGGCTCCCCCTCACGCCGGGCGACTCCATACTGGCGATGTTCACACAGCAGGGCCTCGTACGGATGGACGTCCGGCAGGGGACCCGCCGCACCGGGAGGGGCGTGGGCATCGGCTCCGGCGAGGACGAGGTCCGGGCGGCCTACGGCGAAGGGGTCGAGGTCACGCCCCACCGCTACACCGACGGGAGCTACCTCACCGTCCGGGAACCCTCCGGGAGCCGGGCCCTGGTCTTCGAGACCGACGGCCGGGTGGTGACCATGTTCCGAGTCGGCGCGCTGCCCCAGGTCGCATGGGTGGAGGGCTGCAGCTGACCCGTCATCCCCCCCGGTCGACGGTGAAGGTCGCCACGGCGGATCCCGCTGCCCGGACCAGGAGGGCGTCCCTGAGGGCCTCGACACCCAGGATGCGCACGTCCCCGACGGAGCCTTCCAGGTGCACGCCGTCGGCCAGGGACCGGTTCAGGCCCTCCCGCAGCCGGTCGGCGGCCCAATCGACGGCGTCGCTGACCGGCCAGCGGGCCTGACTCCTGAGGAAGGTCACCAGCTGGGTGTGCAGCGCCCGGGACGCACCGTGGACCAGCAGGTTCGAGGTCTCCACCGAGAAGTTCAGGTCGGGGATGAAGACCTGGCCTGCCTCGAGGTCGAACGACGGCGTCCCGACCAGGTAGAGCCGCCCCTCGATGTCGCCGGTCACCTGGGTCTCCAGGGCGAGCCGTCTGCCGCCGATCCCCGTGACGGCGAGGGATTCGACTCGGAGGGCCTGGCCCGCGGCCTCGACCGACTGACCTCCCAGAGCCTCGTTCAGCAGGCGGGTGGCCGCGGGGTACTCGCCCCGGGCCTCGATCAGGATGTCCAGCGCCCCGTCCACCGGGCCCTCCTCCAGGGGGGGCAGTTCGGTGGGCCAGTCCTCTGGCCGCTCGCCGACGAACAATCTGGGGCGTGCCCGGAGGTTCGCGTCCACGGTGACCACGTCCCCCAGGCCCTCGATGGGGCCCCTGCGGATCGCCTCGGGCCGGATCTCGAGCCACACGTCGTCGTCCAGCTCGATGGGCTGCCGCAGCACGTCCCACCACTCCACGAAGCTGGGCCGCACGTCGGAGGCGTAGACGATGGAGTCGATGGTCTCCGTGTTCTCCCCCAGGAACTCCCGGGCCGCCTCTTCCATCCGGCCCGTCACGTCGAAGCCGGCGAAGGTGACCTCGCAGCGGTCCCGCTCGTCCGACGACGCGGCGGCGACGTGCTCCACCCGGGAGCGGGTGGCGATGCGCCATTCCGCGGTGAGGGTGATCGGTGCTTCCAGCACCACCGCGAGCCGGGGCCGCGGCTCGCTGTCGTCGGTCCCGCACCCGAGGTTCAGGTCGGGCATGAGGGGAAGGTCGTACGTGGCCTCCAGGCTGTACTCCACCGTGGCCGACAGTCGTGCAACGGAACCGTTCAGTTCGGCCACGAATGGGGACCGGCGCAGGGAGATGGCGGCGCTGGTCCGGCCCCGATCCGGCACCTCGATGGGCTCCTCCGGACTACCCCAGGTCCGGGGAACGTTGTTC
>DATHRY010000389.1:0-2288 GCA_035464715.1 Longimicrobiales bacterium | reverse complement strand
CTGAAGGGCGTCCACCTGGGCATGCGGCAGGTGCGGCGCCTGCGGGACGTCGGGATCGACGCCCACCTCCTCGTGGCGGGCCGAGGCACGGGGGCGCTCCAGCGGGCCCAGGCCCGGAGGTGGGCGCACCGGCTCGGAATCCGGGCCGCCTGCCACCTGCCGGGGGTCGTCCACCCGGCGATCCGGGCCTTCGCGGCCGCCGACGTCTTCATGCACCCGTCCATGCACGACGCCTTCGGGTTCGTGGTGCTCGAGGCCATGGGGGCAGGACTCCCGCCCCTGACCAGCCCCTGGGCCGGTGCGGCCCAGTTGGTGGAGGAGGGCGGGTCCGGCTACGTCGTAGATCCGACGGACGAGGAGACGATCTTCCGCCGGCTCCGGGAGCTGGCGGACCCGTCGGTCCGGGCCCGCATGGGCGCCGAGGCCCGCCGGACCGCGGAGGCGTACGGGGAGGAGGACAACTTCCTCCGCGTCGAAGCGGTGTGCCGGATCGCGGCGGAGCGCCAGGAAGGTCGGCCCGTCCGCTGACGCCCGCGGATCGCGACCGGTGGACCCTACTCCGTGACGCCGGCCAGGGCCCCCTGCATGGCCTGGATCAGGGCGGGATACCGCTCGAAGGCCCAGCGCGCCTCGTCCAGGTCGAGCTGCTCCCGGTTGGTGTGGGCGAAGCGCTCCTCGCCGGGTGCGAACCCGAGGGTCGGGATGCCGTGGACGCCGCAGCTCCATCCACCGTCGGTGGCGAAGGTCCAGGGCCGCACCGTCGCCGGCCCGGTCCCGTGCCTGCGCCCGACGGCCTCCGCGGCGGCCCGGATCACCGGGTGCTCCGGCTCCACCAGGAAGCCGGGCGTCAGCAGCGCCTTCTCCTCGGCCAGGCCGGTGTAGCATTCCTGGTGCTCCGACCCCATGCGCACCGACCAGCCCATCCCCTCGGGGACACGCCCCTCCAGAGCGGCCTCGAGGGCGATCCGCACCCGGTCCACCAGCGCCTCCCGGGTGGTGCCAGGGAGGATGCGCCAGTCCAGGGTCACCACGACCCGGTCGGGAATGACGTTCCGGCTCTCGGGAAGCACGTCGACCATGGTGGGCGCCATCGAGGCCGCTCCCAGCACCGGATCCGACGGCTGATCCCGGGAGATGGCGTCGAGGGCCTCCAGGACGGGCGGAAGGAGGAGGAGGGCGTTCCGGGCCCGCTCCGGGGCGCTGGCATGGCCCGCCATCCCTTCCAGGACCACCTCCACCTCGGCCCGGCCCCGATGGCCGACGCAGATGTCGCCGTGGGTCGACTCGCCGATCACGACGCCGTCCGGGGCCACCTCGCCGTCCTCCAGGAGCACCTTCATCCCCAGGCCGCCCCGCTCCTCGTAGACGGTGTGGGCCACCACCACGTCGCCGGAGGCCTGTCCCGCCAACAGGGCGGCGGCATGGGTCTGGAGGGCGAGGGGGCCCTTGATGTCCATGGCACCCCGCCCGTGCAGGACCCCGTCGGCCATTACGCCGTCGAAGGGTGCCACCTCCCACTCCCCCGGGTCGCCGGCCGCCACCACGTCCATGTGGCAGTTCAGCAGGATGGTGGGTCCGCCCCCGGTTCCCGGGATCACCCCGATGGCGTTCCCGGCCCGGTCGGTCCGGACGTCCCGGTAGCCCAGAGCCTCCATCTCCTCCACCACCCGGCGGGCCACGTCCCCCTCCCGCCCCGAGAGGCCGGGGATGCGGATGAGGTCCTGGGCGAAGCGGATCGCGTTGTCGAACGACGGGGTGACGCTCATCTCATCTCCGTGCCGGAGCCGGGTCCCATGTTCCCCCGGACGGTGCGCCCCCCCCGGTGGGTCCAGATCACCACGGCCCCGCACGCGGCGTCGCCGCCGCCGAACTCTCCCGGGACCGAAGCGGCGCCACGGTAGACCTCCACCGCCTCGATGTCGAGGGTCAGGAACTGGCTGAAGTCCACCGGGTCGTGGCCCACGCCCCCGGACCGGGGGGTGCTGAAGCGGCGTCCGTCCACCCACACCGAGGGGAAGCAGTACTCCTGGATGAGCTCCGCCGGGCCCGCGTCGAGGGTCTCCCCGTTCTGCCGGGACGCCGGGACGGATGTGATGTCCCGGGACTGTCGCAGGACGATGTAGCGCTCCCCGGGCCGGTTCCCTCCGGTCAACACCCGCACCCCCAGCCGGCCCTGGAGGGCCGAGGCCAGGGTTCCTCCCCGGTGCTCCAGGTCCCGGCGGACCAGGAAGTCCCCGAAGCCCATCTCCATGCGACGCTGGAGGTCCACCATGTCGCCGAACAGGCGC
>DATHRY010000388.1:0-1786 GCA_035464715.1 Longimicrobiales bacterium | reverse complement strand
GCCGAGATCATCTCGTGGACGCCGGCGGGCTCCGCCGCCGCGAGCAGGTGGTGGATCAGGGCCGTGGAGAGGTGCCGTCCCCGGTGCTCCGGGGAGACGGCGATGCTCTTCACCACGGCCGCGCCCCCGTCCCGGAAGGCGCAGACCACGGCGGCGAGGGCGCCATCGGGATCCCGGCACCAGAAGGTGAAGTCGGCGGCCGCGTCTCCAAGGGCCCGGCCGTACGCGGCACGGAACACCTCGAGCGGGAGGGGCTCGTAGAGGGGGTTCTCCGCGAAGGCCCGCGACGAGAGGGCGTGGAGGTCCTCCCAGGGGAGCGCCTCCCGGTGGTCCCGGAGCCGCGCCAGCCGGTAGCCCGTGGAGCGGGCGGCCTCGGCGGCCGGCCGGGTCTCCGCCGCGGCGTCGCCGATCCGGTAGGGGCCCCGCTCCGGGAAGACCACGCCCAGCGTCTCGTACTCGAGCACGGGCTCGAACCCGGCCTCGAGGAACCGGTCCAGGTAGGCCTGGGGATGGCTCGGCTCCCAGCCGAAGGTCCGCCCGCCGTCGGCCTGCGGCTCGTCGTCCGGGAGCCGGAACCGGTACGCCATCCAGGTGCTGGCGTCGACGGGCGCCACGATCCGGGTGCGGCCGTGGTCCCGGGCGAAGCCTTCCGCGGCCTCGAGGATCCCGCGGGTGGCCCCGTCGCCCCGCTCGCCCTCGGAGGCCTCGTACAGGCCCATGGTGACGGTGTCCGGCTCCGAGGCGACCGCGACCACGGCCCGGCCCACCACGTCGCCGCCGTCCTCCGCCAGGAGCAGCTCGTAGGCCCGGCCCCCCAGCAGCCCCAGCACCACCTCGGCGTAGCCCGCGTCGGCGGTGGGGAGCCGCGACGCCGGAGCCCGCAGGTGGTTCCCGGCCTCGAGGAACCGGTCCCGGAGCCCCGGGTCGACGGCCTCCGCCCCCGATGCACGCAGCACGCGGCTCACGAGAGGATCTCCACGGTGCCCCGGGCGCCGTCCATCCGCACCCGGTCGCCGGTCCGGAGGCGGTCCAGGGGGCGCCCGGCGACGCCCACGATGGTGGGCACGCCCATCTCCCGGGCCACGACGGCCGAATGGGACAGGAGGCCGCCCCGCTCCACGATGAGACCCGCCAGCGACGGGAAGACCGGGATCCACCCTGGGTCGGTCCGCTGGGTGACCAGGATCTCCCCGTCGAGCCCCGCACAGTCCTCGAAGCTCCGGGCCACCCGGACGGTCGCCTCCACCACGCCGGCGCAGCACGGGGTGCCCCGGAGCACGTCCGGGTCGTCGCCGGGGTCGTCCAGAGCCGCCAGGAGGTCGCCGTCGGCCAGGAGGGCCGGGTACCGCAGGGCGGGACCCACGGCGCCCCGGGTGAGGAACCGGTCGGGGGGCGCCGGCGTCCGTCGGTACCCCTCGTACTCGGCCTTCCGCACCTCCACCAGCCCCTGCAGCTCCAGGGAGACCGCCCGCCCTTCGGCCAGCGCCAGGATCTCCTCCACCGTTAGGAAGAAGACGTCCGCCGGATCGTCCAGGAGGCCAAGGGCGTGCAGGTTCCGGCCGGCGCCCCGGAAGATCCGTCGGATGAGGCCGAAGGCGCGGGTGCGCTCGAACCGGAGCCGCTCCCGGTCCGCCACCGCCCGCCGGGTCCAGCGCAGGATCCGGGTGTAGACCCATCGGCGGAGCCCACCGAGCCGGTCCCGGACCCGGGCCTCGGCACCCTCCCGGATGCCCCGCTCCCGCTCCGCCAGCTCCCGGGCCGAAGGCACGCCGTGCCGCAGGTAGCC
>DATHRY010000387.1:0-7363 GCA_035464715.1 Longimicrobiales bacterium | reverse complement strand
CCCCGGGTCTACCAGGAGGCGGTGGCGGCCTTGGGTGCCCTGCCGGGCGTGCGCTCCGCGACCCTCCTGGAGAACACCCTCCTGGGCGGCATCATCTCGAACAGCGCCCTGGAGATCGACGGGGAGCGGCGGCTGGTCTATTTCAACGCGGTGGGCCCGGGCCTCTTCGAGACGCTGGGGATGCGGCTCCTGGAGGGGCGGAGCATCGGCCTCCAGGACGGCCCCGACGCTCCCCGGGTGGGGGTGGTGAACGAGACCGCCGTGCAGGAGCTCTTCGGAGGGGCCTCACCCGTGGGCCGGGTGCTCCAGCTGGGGAGCCGGGAGGTGCAGATCGTCGGCGTGGTCAACGACACGCCCTACCGGAGCCGCAGGGAGCCGGTGGGCGCCACCGTGCACGAGTCGGCCTTCCAGCGGCAGGGCTTCGGCGGGCACCACGTGGTCATGCGGGTGGACGGACCCACCGGCCCGTTGGAGCCCCGGATCCGGGAGGCCATCCGCCGCATCCATCCCGACCTGCCCTTCCCCGGCCTCCAGTCCCAGACCGAGATCATCGCCGAGACCGGAGCCCGGGAGCGGATCTTCACGGTCCTCCTGACCCTCTTCGGCGGCTTCGCCCTCCTGCTGGCGAGCATCGGCCTCCACGGGGTCACGGCCTACGCGGTCACGCGGCGCACCCGGGAGATCGGGGTGCGGGTGGCGGTGGGGGCCCGGCCCGGCCAGATCCTGGGGCTGGTGCTGGGGCAGGTGGTGCTCCTGGCGGGCCTGGGGCTCCTGATCGGCGTACCGGCAGCGCTGGCAGCGGGGCCTCTGGTGGAGAGCCTGGTCTACGGGGTGACCGCCACCGATCCCGCCACGGTGGCTCTGGCGGCCGTGACCATGCTGGGTGTGGCGGTGGCGGCGGGGATGCTGCCTGCGCTCCGGGCGGCCCGCATGGACGTGCAGAAGACGCTGCGGACGGAGTAGGGGGGGCGGTCGGCCCCGCTACCGGCCCTCCGTGCCCCTCCGGTACGCCGTCCACCACAGGTCCCGGAGCATGGTGGCGCCCGCCGCCAGACGCGCCTCGGCGAAGGTGCGGGCCTCGGGTGCCGGATCGGTGCCGGGATCGAAGCCGTGCCGCTGCTCCAGCCGGTAGAGCGTCTCCACCTGGGCGTGGGTGTCCCGGAGGTAGGCCCAGACCGCCTCTCGCACCCCGGCCGTGTCGCCCAGGTCCCGGGCCGCCGGGGGGACGCGTCGGACCACGGAGAGCTCCCCCACGTGGGCCGAGACGAAGGCGGTCTCGAAGCGGCCGTGGAAGCCCCGCTCCTCGGTGAAGCCCTCGGGGTTCGGGGCGTCGGCCCCCCGGGCGGCGTTCCAGCCGTCGAAATGGATCGTGGTGTGGTGGGGCTGGGAGGCGTCGGTCACGTAGTGCCCGAGGATCCCGGCGTCGTCCAGGATGCGGGCTTCCAGGAACGCCCGCTCCTCGCCGGAGCGGGCCGCCGCCCAACGGCCCCACAGGCTGGTGAGCCGCTGCTGGAGCTCCAGGATCCGCCAGGGGAGGAGACCCACGTCCCGCTCGGGACGGTCGACGCCCGCCTCCCACAAGGACCGGAGGAAGGCGTAGCGGTGAGGCGCGTCCGTGGCCCTCGACCCCGCCGGGATGTTCTCCAGGTCGATGTAGTGGTCGTAGGTCCAGGCCTGGTCCATCTCCCGCAGCTCCCGAACGCGCCACCGGTCCGGCTCCGGATTGAGCCACGCGAGGCGCTCGCCGGCGTCCCGGAAGAAGGCCGGTGCTTCCGACGGGAGGCCCCGGATGGCGGCGCGGGCCGCCATGCGGTGGCCGTCGGCGCCCCACACCGGGAGCGCGGCGGGGTCATGGTGGGGGCGGGAAACGGCGGCGGGCAGGCCCAGGAGCAGCACCAGGAGGGGGCCTGCCAGGCGGCGGCCCGGGGCCCCGGTGCTCCGGGAGGAACGAGGGGTGGTCATGACGCGAAGGTCACCCGGACGCCGGGGTGGGTGCAATGGTCCGAAGGGACAGGTCACCCTGCCTCCCCGCGACCGGGGAGGGCAGGGTGACCGGAACCGCTCCCGCGGTCTCGGCTACCGCTCGATCGGCACCCGGACCGTGTTCCCCCACTCGGTCCAGGACCCGTCGTAATTGCGGACGTTCGGGAAGCCCAGGAGGTGCTTCAGCACGAACCAGGTGTGGGAGGAGCGCTCGCCGATGCGGCAGTAGGCGATGACCTCGTCGGCGGGATCCAGGCGCTGCTCGTCCTCGTAGATCGCCTTGAGGTCCGCGACGTCCTTGAAGGTGCCGTCGTCGTTGGCCGCCCGCTTCCAGGGCACGTTGGCCGCCCCCGGGATGTGCCCGCCCCGGAGGGAGCCTTCCTGGGGGTAGTCGGGCATGTGGAGGAGCTCCCCGGAGTACTCGCCCGGAGAACGGACGTCCACCAGCTGACCGTCGTTGCCGATGTGGTCCAGGACCTCGTCTCGGAACGCACGGATCGGGGCGTCGTCCCGCTCCACCACGGGGTAGGAGGCCCGCTCCCGATCGGGCACCTCGGTGGTCATGGGCCGCCCCTCGGCCTCCCACTTCTTCCGGCCCCCGTCCAGGAGCCGGACGTCCTGATGGCCGAAGAGGGTGAAGACCCACAGGGCGTAGGCCGCCCACCAGTTGAAGTTGTCGCCGTAGAAGACCACGGTGGTGTCCCGCCCGATCCCCTTGGCGGCCATGAGGGCGGCGAAGGCCTCGCCGTCGATGTAGTCCCGGGTCAGGGGATCGTTCAGGTCCATGTGCCAGTCGATCTTCACCGCGCCGGGGATATGGCCCGTGTCGTAGAGGAGCACGTCCTCGTCGGACTCGACGACGACCACGTCGGGATCGTCGAGGTGCTCGGCGAGCCAATCGGTCGACACGAGTCGGTCGGGGTGGGCGTACTGCTGAAACCGTCGGTTCGGATCACGGGGAGCGCTCATGGGAAACTCGGGGTCGGAGGAGCTGAAACGGGGGGACCGGCAGAGGAGGACCCGGGTGGCGAGTTTATCCGCCGGCCCGCGACCCTCGGTACACGCGGAGCCGGGTGCGGTTCACCGGCACCCGCGGGGAATCCGTCCGCCGCCCTCCTCCGGCGCCGCCGGGTCCCTCGCCTCGTCGCACGCGGGACGTTGGCCGAGCCCCCGCCGGAACCCGGCCCCGTCTCCATGGTAGCCCGACACATGAGCATTCCCGACGCCCTCGCCACCGTGGTGGACCGGTTCCGGACCGCGCCGAAGGACCTCCGGGTCCAGGCGCTCCTGCACTACGCGAAGAAGGTTCCGGAGTTGCCGCCGGAGTACCGGGACGATCGCTCCCGCCTCGAGCAGGTCCACGAGTGCCAGACCCCCTTCTTCCTGGCCACCGAGGTGGACGACGAGGGGGTGGTGCACCTCTTCTTCGACGCGCCGCGGGAGAGTCCGACGGTCCGGGGCTTCGCGGGGATCCTGCGGGAGGGGCTCGAGGGTGCGTCCTGGCAGGAGGTGCTGGACGTGCCGCCGGACTTCTACTCGGGGATGGGGCTGGATACCGTGGTGTCACCCCTCCGGCTGCGGGGGATGTCGGCGATCCTGGCCCGGTTGCAGCGGCAGGTACGGGAGCAGGCGCCCAACGCCCAGGCCTGAGGTCCCACCCGTCCCCGCCTTGCCCCGGCCCACGGGGCTCGGCACCCTGACAGCCCCCCTACACCGCCCGGCCGAGGTGCCATGCCCGAGTCCTTCAATCCCTGGAAGCCCCACCCTTGGCACGGGCTGGATCCCGGGCCGAACCCGCCGGAGCTCCTCAACGCCATCATCGAGATCACGCCCTTCGACGGCCTGAAGTACGAGGTGGACAAGACCACGGGCTATCTGAGGGTGGATCGACCCCAGACGGGCTCGGCGCTCCCTCCCACGGCTTACGGGTTCATCCCCCGGACGCTGGCCGGGGAGTCGGTGGGGCGTCTCATGCCCGATTCCCGCGGCGGAGACGGGGATCCCCTGGACATCACCGTGATCTCGGAACGGCCCGTGACCCGTGCCGAGGTCCTCCTCCACGCCCGGGTCCTGGGCGGGATCCCGATGCTCGACCACGGGCTCGCCGACGACAAGATCGTGGCGGTGCTCAAAGGGGATCAGCTCTACGGGCACATGCGGGACCTGGAACAGCTCCCGGTCGCCGTGGTGGACCGCCTGGTGCACTACTTCAGCACCTACAAGCTGAAGATCGGCGAGCCCAAGGGGGCGGTGGAGGTGGGCACGCCCTACGGCTTCGAGCACGCCAGCCGGGTCGTCCTGAGCGCGATCCAGGACTACGTCGACCACTTCATGGGATGACGAGGGTGCGCCTCCCACGTCCGGCGGCCGTGTAGATGGCCCGATTGTCGACGGGCCAGCGGGTGCTGGTGGGGGTCCTGGGAGCGATCGTGCTCGTGGTGCTGGGCTTCGGCGTCCGGGCCCACTTCGAGACCCAGTCCCGCATCCGGTACGTGGAGGGTCTCCGCGGGGAGATGCGGGAGGTCCGGGCCGACGTCGAGGCCTGCCTGGTGGACCGGGATCGGGCCCGATCCATCTTCGACCAGACCGACCAGGCCGTGGACTCCCTCCGGGCGGTGGTGGACGATGCCGAGATCCCCCTCCCCGAGGGAGGGCGGGGGGTGGAGCAGGAGCGGTATCCGGCGTACCTGGGATCGGTGGAGGCCTACAACCTCTCCGTCCGGGACTGGGAGGAGGCCGCCGCAGACCTCCAGGACGTGGACTCCCGCTGCCGGACCGTGGCCGAGGCGCACAACGTCCTGGTGGACTCCCTGTCCCGGGTCCTGGCCGCGGAGGGCATCGAGCCGGCCTCCTGAGCCCGGACCGGCAGACCGGAGCCCGTCGCAGGCGGGGGGGCGCCCCTCGGGCCGCCGGTCAGCGCCGTTCGCCGAGGACCGCCTGCAGGGTGAGGCGCCGGCCGTCCCGCATGACGATGACGTCGACGGCGTCCCCGGGGCTCATCTCCCGCAGCGCGTACGTGTAGGTGTAGATGTCGCTGACCTCGTTCCCCCCGAAGCCGACGATCACGTCGCCGCCCTGGAGTCCCGCGGCGGCGGCGGGGCTCCCCTCCCGCACGCCGGTGAGCCGCACGCCGTAGTCCTGGCTGGACATGTCGGGGATGCTCCCGAAGTAGGGGCCGTACCCCCGGCTCCCCTCCTCGGACGGCTCCGGCGGTGCGGTGGCCACGAGCGTGAGCTTCGGTACCGCCGTCCCGTTCCCGGCCCCGGCCAGCTCTCCGGCCACGGTGCCCACCAGCCCCGCCACCCGCTCCAGTCCGGCGACGTCCAGCGTCGCCACGTCGTCCTCGGGGCGGTGGTACTCGGCGTGGGTGTTGGTGAAGAAGTGGAGGACCGGGATGCCGGCGCCGTAGAAGGAACTGTGGTCCGAGGGCCCGTAGCCGTCGGGCGAGGTCACCAGCTCGAAGGGGTCGTCCATGGCGGCGTTTGCGGCGTCCAGGAGACCGTCCCACTCCGGGGCGGTAGCTACGCCGAAGACCGTCAGGCGATCGTCCCGGAGCCGGCCCACCATGTCCATGTTCAGCATGGCCACCGCGTCGTCGAGGGGGACCGTCGGGTCGGCCACGTAGTGGGCCGAGCCCAGGAGGCCCCGCTCCTCGCCGGAGAAGGCCAGGAAGAGCACCGGGCGCCGGGGCGCCGGGCCGGCGGCCAGGATCCGGGCCACCTCCAGGAGCGCCGCCGTGCCGCTGGCGTTGTCGTCGGCGCCGTTGTGGATGGCTCGGGTGCCGGGGGCGAGGGAGCCCGCGCCGCCCATGCCCAGGTGGTCGTAGTGGGCGCCGACAATCACGACCTCGTGGCGCAGATCGGGGTCCGAGCCGGGAAGGAGGGCCACCACGTTGCGGGCCTCGGACCAAACGGGCTCCTTGCGGGTCCGGAGGCGGGCGGCGTCGCCCCGCCGGGCGGCCTCGCGCACCGCGTCGGCGGCCTCGCCGGTCACGGCCACGACGGGGATGCGCAGGAAGGGCCGGTCCTCCAGCGTCGGGTCCGGAAGGGGGCCGGCGTCGTGGAGGATCAGGAGGGCCGCCGCGCTCCGCCCCTGGGCCACCGTCCCCTTGAAGTGGGGATCCGCGTAGAGGTCGCCGGCGGGGACGCCGTCCGTGGCGGCCTCCACCACGAGGATCCTTCCCTCGGCGGACGGCATGGCGTCGCCGCCCTCACCCGGGCGGGACACACCGGCCCCCGCATAGAGGAGGGCGCCCTCGACCTCGCCGCTCCCCGAGAAGCCGTAGGGGCGCCACGCCCCCGTCGGAGGCGTCCAGGGGTTGCCCTCTCCGGCCGTCCGGGAGATTGTCAGCGCGCCTGGACCCGAGACCTCGCTGCCGGTGCGCACGTCGAAGCTCTGGAAGAAGGAACCGTCGTCCCCGGCGGGGGTCAGGCCCAGGTCCCGGAAGACGTCGGCGATGTAGGTGCCGGCGCAGCGTTCTCCGGCGCTGGCCACGCTCCGTCCCTCCAGTGCGTCGTCGGCGAGGAAACGCACGTGGGCCGTGACGCCCACGTCCCCGCGAGTCAGCACAGCGGGGTCCGGGCAGGACTGGCCCGCCATCGCCGCCGGGAGAAGGACGAGCCCGGCCAGGCTCCCGATCATCCATTCAAATCCAAGTCGACTCATGATCCCTCGTTCCGCTCTGTGTATCGGTGTGTTCGCTCTCGCCGCCTGCGCCGGTGAGGACCCCGACGCAACCTCGGAGGTCCCCTCCAATGGGACCGCGTTCCAGGTCACCGCCGGGACCCCGTTCGAGGCCGTCCCGGAGGAGGTGCGGCTCCGGAACGTCCGCCAGCTCACCTTCGACGGCGAGAACGCCGAGGCCTACTTCTCGTGGGACGGGACCCGGCTGACCTTCCAGCGCACCGAGCCGGCCGAGGGGGCCTGCGACCAGATCTGGACAATGGACCTGGCCACCGGCGAAACCACCCTGGTCAGCACCGGCACGGGCCGGACGACCTGCTCGTACTTCTATCCCGACGACGAGCGCATCCTCTTCGCCTCCACTCATGATGTCGCGGAGCAGTGCCCCGCGCCGCCGGACTTTTCCCGCGGGTACGTGTGGGCAGTCTACCCCTCCTACGACTTGTGGGTGACCGACGCCGAGGGTGGGGAGCTCACCCGGTTGACCGACACCGAGGGCTACGACGCGGAGGCCACCATCTCGCCGGTGGGCGACCGCATGGTCTTCACCAGCACCCGGGACGGCGACCTGGACCTCTACAGCATGAACCTGGACGGCTCCGACGTGGTGCGGCTGACCGACCGGATCGGCTACGACGGAGGTGCCTTCTACTCGCCGGACGGGTCGCGGATCGTGTGGCGGGCCCACTATCCCGAG
>DATHRY010000386.1:0-8608 GCA_035464715.1 Longimicrobiales bacterium | reverse complement strand
GCGTTGCGAAGGGCCACGTCTACCGGTAGCCCGCGCCCCAAGGCCAGGTAGAAGTCCTGGATCAGCTCCCGGGTGGGGCGGTCCGGCACGCGCCAGTGTCCGGCGACCACCGTGCGAACTCCCGCAGACAACATCGGCTGGGACAGTCCCAACAGGCCCTCCCCCCGGACCAGTCGCCCGCCGGCGGTCTCGCACGCCGAGAGCACCGCGAGATCGGCCCGGAGCGGGAGCCGACCGATCTCGTCCGCGGTCAGGAGGCCGTCGTGACCGTCCCCCGGAGCCAGGACGAGGACCGTCCCCGAGGCTGGCCCGGCTCCGACCACGGCGTGCCCGGCGAAGTGCACGATGGATGCCCTCGCCAGGTCGGCCTGCCGGAAGGCCGCTTCGGTCGCCTCGGATCCAAGCAGCAACTCCGAGTCTCGGGCCGTGCGGGATACCCAGCGTGCCTCCTGGCGGGCTTCCGGGAGCGGAGGCAGCTGATCGACGAACCGGGCATCGTAGGGTTCGCCTCCGTTTCCGACCGGAGGGGCGCCGTCCGCCACCGTCGGATCGCCGACCGCGAGGATGTGGACCGGGTCCGCTCGCGTCGGGCGTGCCCTCAGGCTCGCCAGTACGGAGGCCGACGGGACCGTCGTGACGGCATACGTCTCGATCCAGGCGCGTTCCGCCGAATCCCGGAGGACGCCGAAGGGCACCCGGTGCAATGCGCCGTCCGGGATCACCACGACGCGGTCGACCGCCGGGGGCAGGCCCCCCGCGAGGGGGTCGAGGATGAGGGCGCCGAGTCGGCGAGCCAGGTGGGTCGGATCGGCGCCACCCGCCAGGAGGCTGACCAGACGGGCGATGTCCTCCTCCACGAGCTCGGCGGGAGGCAGCGCGACGGCCCGGACCGTCGCGGACGTGATCACGAAGGCGGTCGTAGGCTCCCCCCCGGCCCCCGTCACGTAGTGCAGCACCGCCATGTCGGGGGTCAGTGCACTCTGGACGTCCGCAAGCGCGGCGACCGCGTCGATGGTGGCTGAGGGCACGCCGGGTCCGCTGGCCACCCCCGAGCGGACCATGCGTTCGAACAGGGTGCGGGCCCGCTGTCGCTCCGCCAGGGCGAAGGCCGCCTCCACCGCTCCGCCCTCGGCGAGTGCGGCGATGACGGTGGCGATCCCCATGTCGGGGTCCCGGATCGACTCCTGGACCTGGAACGCGTAGGTCCGGAGGGCCGGGCCGTCGAGGCCGTCTCTCCACTCCTCGAGCTCGTCCATCGCACGTTCCAGACTGGTCCGGGCCTCCTCCAGCCGGTCCCCCCGGGCCTGGATCTCGGCCAGACGGGCGAGCGCGCGGTATCGACGGGGGTTGGGAGGATCACGGCGGAGGTACGCGAGGAAGGTCGACTCGGCAGCCGCCAGCCGCCCTTCGGCCATGAGGAGATCGGCTTCGTCGAAGAGCACGTCCGTGCGCCATCCCTCCATCCCGTAGGTGTCCACGGTCGTTCGGATCCGATCGAGGACCGTGCGGGCTCCGGCGACGTCGCCCTCTTCCAGCGCGAGATCCATGAGCTCGTGCTGCACCTGGTACAGACCGAGCCCGTCCGAATTGTGCGCGTAGATCGAGGCGGCGGCCTCGAACTGGGCCCGGGCGTTCTTCGGGAGCCCCAGTTGGAAGGAGAGGTACCCCTGCAGGTCGGTGACGTACGCCAGGCCCCAGTCGTCCTCCTCCTCGCGCATCATGGTCTCGCACAGATCGGCGTGGTGGGTCGCCGTCTCCAGGTCACCCAGATTGCTCGCGATGGCGCCCAGGTTCAGGTGGGCCCAGGCCACGGCGGACTGGTTGTCGGACAGCGTGCCCTCTTCCACGGCCTCGGTGAGGTAGGCGAGGGCCGTGGTGTAGTCCCCCTGGTTCAGAAGGACGTACCCGGCCCATTGGAGCGCGGCCGCGCGGCCGGACCGATCGCCGATCCGCTCCTGGATCCGTTGTGCGTGAGCGAACACGTCGAGGGCCCGGTCGGTCTCGCCCGTCCGGATCAGGTCTCCCGCCCGCATGTGCAGGCACGCCGCCTCGGTTCGCTGGATGCCGGCCTGCCGTGAGAACGCGAGCCCCCGGGCGAAGTCCTCCTCCACCGACAGGCCCCCCCGGCCGGCGCGGGCGCAGTGGTACACTGCCATCAGGTACGGCGGGTCGGCGTCCAGGTGGGCGCGGGCCTCCTCCAGCATGGCGAGTTGGGCGGGAACTCCATCGGTACGGGCCAGCACCGTGGCCAGGCGAAGTCGCGCGTAGGCCTCGATCCACCGGTCTCCCGAACCGGCGCTCATGGCCTGCGCTTCTCGATACCGCGGCAGTGCCTCCCGCCAACGGCCCCTCTGCTGGGCCATCTCTCCCCGGATCAGCGCCGCGTATGCCTGCCACAACACCGGGGTGACGTCCGGATCGGGCTCCGCCAGTACCCGACGGGCCTCGTCGTACTCGAAGAGGAGGCGGAGGGCCGTGGCCAGCGAGAGGCGCTCGACGAGGGACGGAGGACTCGTGGAAACCGTCTGCCGCAGCCGGGACACGAGGTCCGGGCCTCTACCGGCCTCGACCTCGCGGATGGCGGCCTCCACTACGGAGCCTGGATTCGACCCGGTCCACTGGTGGGCGGGCGTCCCCCCCTGGGCGAGGGCCGTGCCGGGAAGGAGCATCACCCAGACGAACAACGGCACCGCGACCGGTGCAGGCCTGCGACGACGGCCTCCGCCCCCCGGCCGGCAGGACCGGACTGCGCCGCTCAGCGGACCCTCAACGACACCGCCGGGGAACGGACCGCCTCACCCGATCGGAGCGTGGCCTGCACGCTCCAGTACAGCTGGGTTCCGGACGGCAGGGGGGGGACCACGATGGATACCGTGGTGTCTGGGGTCGCGGCCGAATCGAGGACCAGGCCTCCATCGTCGAAGAGCTCCACCCGGTACTCCACGGCACCGTCGGCAGGATGCCACGCGAATGTCGTGGAAACTCCGGTCTCGACCTCGTCCGTTGGCGATGCCGGGGCGACGGCGTCCGCACCCCGGAACGCCGGGGGGAGGGTGGAGCGGAGCTGGACGTTCCACACGGTGAGGGCGCCTCCGGCCAGGAGCACGATCGATGCGGCCACGGCGAACCGGGGGAGGGGGAACCGGGTCCTCGCGGGCGCCGCCGCCAGCTCCCCTCCTTCCGCCACCGCCCGGACGAGGTCGAGCTCCCGGCGGCATTCCGGACAAGCCATGGCGTGGTCCAGCGTCTCGAGCCGGATCGACTCCGGGTCCGTGCGTTCGGCCAGTCCCAGAATACGCTCGGGTTCGGGACACCCCCGGCGTCCCGTCGAGCCCGTGCGCGCGATGATGCGACCATAAGCCTGTCGCAGCGTCTCGTCATCCATTGTCGTTCCTGAAGGATCGGTGCATCCCGGGCACGTTGCCGAAGGCGGACCCGGGCGGTTCGATGTATTCGGTGCACCCGTAAGAACGCGGGCACCTCCGTTTGATTCTCATCCGGCGCCCTCCTGTGTGGAGGGGTGGCCGCGGGGGGCGAACCCTCGGCGTCCGAGTGCCTCCCGGAGCTCGGCCAGCCCTCTGTACAGCAGGTTGCGGACTTTGGCCTCGGACCACCCGAGAAGGGATTCGATATCGCCGCGGGAGTACCCCGCCAGGTGCATTCGCACCACCGGGCGGCGGGCGGGCACCAGCTCCTCCAGTGCCTCGGACAAGGTCTGCTCGAGCTCCTCCAGCTCCAGGGGGTCACCGGCCTCCGAAGCCGGCTCGTCGACGGCGTCGCCATCGTGGAGGGTGACCTCGGAGGCCCGGGCGCGGTTTCGGCGGAGTTGGTCGATCACGGCGGATCGGGCGACCCGTCGAACGTACCCGGCGGTAGTGGTGCCCAGCCGGTCGGGGGTCTTCAGCGACCGCCAGAGCCGGACACGGACCTCCTGGAACAGCTCGTCGAGCGCGTGATCCTCGACGCTGTACCTGCGAGCCACCCCGCGCACGGCGCCTTCGTACCGCTGAACCAGTCGTTCCAACTCCAGCGAGGTGAACTCGCGGATGTCCGTCATGGGCTGAAGAGCCTCCATGGGATCACGCTCTCCTCGAACCGCCCGTCCAGGCGGCAGGTCCGGTTCGTGAGAAGGATCCTAGCCAGCAGCCGTTCTTCACGATGCGGGGGGAATGCCCTGAGGGAAGGTCAGGCATTCTTCTTCGCCTCACACGAGCGGGAGGAGAGTCAGCATGCCGAACCGGGCCAACGTCGAAGGAGCACCACGTCGCCTGAGCAGCGACGCGCAGCCGGAGCCGATCCTGGGACCTGTCGGTCGCACGACGATCAGTTGGAGCCTCGCAGGAGGACCCCTCCTCGTACTCCTCTTCCTCCTCACCGGAGCGGCTCCCCACCTGCTCGGTGGCACGAGCATTTCCTTCGTGGCCGGCCTGGCCCTCCTCGGAACCCTCATCGGCATGCTCCACGGGGGCGCCCTCGCCCTGCTGGGGCGGCCGGAGGGGTCGAAGGTCGTCCCCTGTGCGAAGTGCGTCGCCAAGTGCGTCGCGCTGGGACCGGTCGCCGCGGCCTTCGGGGTCGTGGTGGCGAGCTGGTTGTCTCTCAGTCCGTTCATGCCGGTGTTGGAGAATCCCTTTGCCCGCCTCCTCGTGGCCGTGAGCTGGATCGGCGCCTTCGCCCTGGGGCTCTGGGCCTTCTGGGAGGGGGTTCGTGCTCTCTCGGCCGCCCATCGACGGCTGCCCGGATACCCCGCCGTCCCATTGGGCCTGGTCGCCCTGTTCCTGGTCGGTGCGGTCGGCCTCAGCGCCCAGTTCCCGGGGCGGCCGGAGGAGCTGCCGGACCTCTCGGCGGTGGGGGGCGTCCTGGTAGCCGGGATGGGGACGGTCTGGGTTGGGCTGCCGCTGCTCGCTGCGGCCGCGTGGATCGGGCGGCTGTTCCTGCCCGACCGATGCCACGTCGGGTTCGAAGACGGTTCCAGCGCCGAGCGCCGATCCGACGCGCCGCGGTGAAGCACGACCCTCCTCGAAGGGAAGGTCCGGGAACGGGATGCTGGGCCCGGTGTCCGCCGTAGGGCCACGCCCCCGCGACCGCCCCCTCTACCGACCCCCCGGGGCGTCGGATCCCGACCCGCTCCCTCCAAATATCGCCGCCGGATCCACCCGAGGCGCCTGACCCCGCAGGGTCTCCACCTCATCGATCTCGATGGGGATGAAGCGGGTGAGCCACTCGTGGCCGTCCTCCGTCACCAGGACGTCGTCTTCGAACGCCACCCGGGTCCCGTCCACCACTGCGCCCTGTTCGATGGCCAGCACCATCCCGGGCTCCAGGGGCGCCAGGTAGTCGCCGTGCTCGTGGACCTCCATCCCGATGAAGTGGCCGATCCCGTAGGTGTAGCTCTCGTCCCACCCCCCCGCCTCCCGGAGCATGGAGACCGCCATCTGGTGGAGCTCGTCCCAGGTCACTCCGGGGCGTACGGCGGCGATCACCGTCTTCTGCACGTCCAGCACGGTCTCGTAGACGCGGCGCTGCTCCGGGGTGAACCGGTCGCCGGCGGGGACGGTCCGTTGGACGTCGGCGCTGTAGTGGTTCATGCGGGCCCCGGTGTCGAAGTGGACCAGGACCCCCGCGTCGATGCGGGCGTCACCCTTCCGGGCCGCCTCCTCCTCCCGGGTCGTCTCCCACCGGCGCGGCTCATCCAGGCGGCTGGCCAGGGAGACGCCGGTGACGAAGCCCAGCTCGGCGCCGTAGAGCCGGTACACGTAGTCCACCGTCTCCATGACCTCTTTGGTGCCCAGCCCCGGCTGCACCGCCTTCATCCCCTCCACGAGCCCCGCCCCGGTGATCTCGATGGCCCGCCGGAGGTTCTTCAGGGCGAACTGGTCGAGGATCATGCGCATGGGATCCAGCAGGTCACCGGCGTCCCGCACGTCGAGCTCGGAGGTGGCCTGGCGCAGCCGCTCCACGAAGGCCAGCCGGGGGGTGGCCGGTTCGTTCAGGTTCGTGAAGCGGGGAAAGTTGACGTACAGGATCTTGTGCTCCGATCCCCACCCCCGGGCCAGGTCCGAGGCCTCGGGTTTGAACCGGAGCTGGGTGATCCGGAGGTTTCGGTAGTCCGAGACGGCGCTGCTCAGGTGCTCGAGGAAGCGGTCCCTGGGGAGGATGTGCTCGATGCCCGAGAGGCGCCGGGCCTCCTCCGGATCCAGGTCGGTGTAGAGGAGCTCCCGGTAGCGCTCCCCGTCGGGGTTCAAGACCAGGACCGACCCGGGAGGATCGGCCTCGTAGATCCCGGTGAGGAAGACGAAGTCGTGGTTCTCGGTGTCGTCGACGTAGAACTCGTAGCGGTTCGGCTGGGAGCGGTCGGCGCTGGTGATGATGGCCAGGCCCCCCTCCATGCGTCGCATGAGCTCGGCTCGGCGGGCTACCGCCGCCTCACGGTGGCCCTCCCGGAGCTCGACGGCGCGGCGGGAGGTCTGGGCGAGGGCGGGCTCGGCGGGAAGGAAGGCCCCGAGGGCGAGGAGGGGGAGCAGGGCCAGCCGAACCGGTGCCGGCGGGCGGGAACGAGTCGGGCTCCGCGTCATCACCGGGCCTCCGCGTTCAGGAGGGTGAGAAGGCGTTCGTTTCCCTCTCCCTCCAGGAAGGTGTCCCACTCCAGGAAGTAGCCCTCCGGGTCGAAGGCCACCCAGGTGGACACCCGGCCACTCTCCGTTCCCGGCTCGGGGGTGCGGGCGTCGAGCCCGAGGCGCTCGGTCCGCTCCCGCCAGGCGTCCACGTCCCGGGTGAAGAACGAGACGGTCACGGACTTGTCCTCGCTGGCCTGGTGGAGTCCCCGCTCGCCGTCCACCAGCCCGATGAAGCCGGTTCGCGATGCCGGATAGACCTTCGCCCATCCCTGGTCCACCAGGAGGTACACTCCCAGGAGGTCCTCCCAGAAGCGCTCCATCGCGGGAAGGTCCCGGTAGTAGAGCCAGAGCACGGTGGCCTGGACCGTCAGCTCCGGGGGGCGGGCGCCGCCGGCGGGCCCCAACGGCTGGATGTCGGCCAGGAGAGGGACGAGCTCCACGTTCTCGTCGTGGGGGTTGAAGCGCTCGAACTCCAGGAAGTAGCCCTCGGGGTCGATGGCCACGAACCCGTCGTGGGGCCGGCCGGGCTCCACCTCGCCCAGGGGTGCCCGCATGGGGACCTCCTGCTCGCTCAGGTAGGCCCACCACCCCTCCACCTCCTCCGTCACGACGGCCAGCGTCACGCTTCGGGGTTCGTCCGCCGAATGCATCCCCCGGGCCTCGTCCACCAGCGTGAGGTAGGAGGCCGGTGCCACCCGCAGGATCTTGGCGAAGCCGTAGTCGGCCACGGTCTCGAATCCCAGGACGTCTCGGTAGAAGACCCAGGCCGCATCCACGTCCCGGTAGTAGTAGAAGGCATTGGTGGCCTGGATCCCGGGGGGCGGAACCGCGCCGTCGGCCTCGTCCGATTCGGGGGTGGCCTCGGAGGGCGGGTCGGCGTCGGGACCGGCGCAGGCCGACGCCGCCAGCAGGAGGGTTCCGACCCCCGCCGTGACGGCGGACCGCAGGCGCGGGAAAGGAGGCACGATCATGGGTTCTCCACCCTGCAGAGACGGGGAGGGCGTGGACGCCCGGCGACGTTGCCCAGGAATGCCGCCGGGCGCAACTTCGGCCCTCGGGATCGGGTGGCCCCTCGCCGGCAGGGCCGGTACGCTGCGTCCGGCGGTCCTCGATCCCCCGATCCCTCGCCCCCGATCCCGTGCCCGCCACCCCCGCCACCGCCATCGTCCGGGAACCCGGCGAGAACCTCGCCGCGGGAATCACGACGGCGGACCTCGGCCTCCCGGACCCCGACCGCGCCCTCGCCCAACACCGGGCCTACTGCGATGCCCTCCGGGCTGCCGGGCTGGGGGTGGTTGTCCTCCCGGCGGACCCCCGCCACCCCGACGGATGCTTCGTGGAGGACACCGCCGTGATCCTGGACGAGGTGGCCGTGATCACCCGGCCCGGGGATCCGTCCCGGCGCGGAGAGGTGGAGGCGGTCGCGGAGGTCCTCGCCGGGTACCGCCCCCTGGCACGCCTCCGTTCGCCGGGGCGGCTCGACGGGGGCGACGTCCTCCGGTGCGGCGACCACCTCCACATCGGGCGCTCGGCCCGGACCGACGCGGAGGGCGCCGGGCAGCTGGCGGAGATCGCCGCGGCCCGTGGCTACACGACGTCCGAGGTGCCGGTGGATGGGGAGCTGCACCTGAAGACCGGGGTCACGGGCCTGGGGGACGGACGGCTCGTCGCCACCGCCGGGGCGGCCACCCGCTTCCCGTCGTCCGAGGTCGTCGTCGTCTCGGAGGAGGAGACGTATGCGGCGAACTGCCTCCGCCTCCACGACCGCGTGCTGATCCCCGACGGGTGCCCCCGGGTCCGGGTACGGCTGGTGGAGCTGGGCTACCAGGTCGTGGCGCTGGAGATGTCCGAGTTCCGGAAGATGGACGGCGGGCTCACCTGCCTGTCGCTGCTCTGTTGAGACGGGTCGGGCCGCCGCGCCCCGGGGAATCGCGGCGGGCCCGCCCCGCTGGCCCGTGGGGCGCCGGTGCCGTACTCTGACCCGATCCCCATCC
>DATHRY010000385.1:0-8020 GCA_035464715.1 Longimicrobiales bacterium | reverse complement strand
CCCCGTGGAGTGCACCACCACGTTGAAGGGCCGGCCGTCCAGGAGACCCTGGGCACCCAGGGCGTCGTTCAGCCCCCCGACCACGTCGTCGAAGGTGACGTTGTCCTCCCGGGACTGGTAGTCGGCGTAGAAGATGTCCCGTACGCCGCCCAGGCCCTCGGCCGCAAGGCACTTCTTCAGGTGCTGGAACGACTCGGAGCAGTCGCTCCACCCGTGGATGATCACCGTACGATCCGCCATGCCGCGCCTCGGGTCCGGGGGTCGCCGGCCCACACCCGGCCGGCAGCTGCCCGCACACTAGGCGCACCGCCGTCCGGGAGCCAGAGCGACCCGCCGATCGGGCGATCAGCCGAAGTGCGGATCCACCCCCGGCTCGCCCGGAACGTCGGCGTGGCCATGGGCGCCGTGGTGGGTGTGATGCCGATGCCCCCGGGCCATGCCGACCTCTTCCACGAACCGGCGCACGCCACGGCGAAGGAGAGATCCGAGGAGCAGCAGGGCCAGAAGGCCCAGGGCCGCCCACTCCAGGCCCGTGGCGGGCCCCGCCACCAGGCGGTCCAGGGAGGGGACCCGGACGTCGGCGAGCCAGCGGTTGGCGGCGAGCCCCGAGAGGAGGGCCAGCGCCGTCACCCACGTCCCGAACCGCACGGCCACCCCCCGCCCGTGGAATCCAGCCAGCTCACGGAGGCCCCGCACGTCCAGCACCGGCCCCGTGACCAGGAAGGCCAGCACCGCCCCGGCCGGCAGGCCCGCCGCCAGGAGGACGGCCGCCGGCGCCGTGGCCGCCGTGGCCCTCACGTGCCAGGGGATGCCCAGAAGGGCCATTCCCAGCACCGCCATCCACCCCGGAAGCGATCCGCCCACCCCGCCGGACAGGAGGGGTGCCGCCAGGGCCGCCGCCAGGACGCCCAGGAGGAACCAGGGCGCGGAGTGGTCCACGGCGGCGCCCATCCCCGACCGCATCCCGCTCCTGATCCTGTGGACCCACACCGGTCGCGACGACGCCTCCAGGTCCATCACCGGAAGGGCGGTCCGGGCCTCGATGCGGCGCCCCACCCACCCGCCGACCAGGAGCGCGACGCCGGCGGCCAGGGCCACCCGGGCGAAGGCCACACCGGTCCCCAGCAGGGGAACGGACACCCGGAGGGCATCCAGGCCCAGGGCCCGGGTCGCCACCAGGAAGGCGAGCGCCGCCGCGGGCGCCGCCCCCCGGGTCAGGGGCGTGCGGTAGAGGTCCTCCACGCCCCAGGAGCCCAGAGGGGAGCGGAGGCCCAGCAACGTCCCCCGGGCGGCCGCCCCCAACGGTCCGCCCCGGGACAGCCCCCGGATCGAGGCCGGGCCCACGACGGCGGCCAGGACGCCGGCACCCAGGTAGGCCAGGAGCAGCGCGGGAGCCCCGACGGCCGCCAGGTTCGCCATGCGCACGACGAGGGCGAGCCCCTCCCCCTCCCCGGCTCCGGCCTCGAGCACGCCCACGAGCGCCAGGAGGAGGAGGGCCATCAGGGCCCCGGATCCCTCGAAGACACTGTCCCGACGTCCAGGCCGGGACGCGTGGTGCTCCCCGATCTGATGGAAGGCCACGTGGACCAGCGTCCCGCCCACGAACGCCTGGTACAGCTCGACGGCACCGGTCCCGACCAGCGTCTCCAGGGTGCCCCCCCCCGCGAAGCCGACCCCGGTGAGCACCGCGATGCCCGCCACCGCCGCCACGGCGGCCCCGTCTCCCGTCCGCTCCCGGATCAGCCACCACACCGCCAGTCCCACCGGGATGCGGTGCAGGGCCACGGCCAGCCCCAGCCCCAGGTCCCCCGGGCCCGACAGCGGCGTGAGGGCGGCGCCCTCGAGGAGCGCGTGGAGGGCAAGGCCGGAGATCGCCAGGACCAGGGCCACCAGGTCGGTGCGGCCGGCCGCGTCCCGCGTGAGGCGCTCGAGAAGGCCCGGTGCGGCGAACCCCGCCCCCACGGCGAGGGCCAGCCACGGATCCCGGTGCGCCACGGCCTCGGGACCCACGTGGAAGAAGATCAGTCCCGGCACCGCCACCATGACGAAGCCGTCGAGGAAGCGGAACGGCCCGCTCCGCTCCCGGAGGAGGAAGAAGAGCAGCGGCCCCAGGACCAGGGTCCCGATGGCCAGGAGCAGGTAGACGGTGGGCGTGAGGCTCATCCGCAGGCCGGGCAGCGTCCGTAGAGGACCAGCTCGTGGGCCTCGGCCACGAAGCCCCGGGGCGCCAGGCCCTCCACGTCCCCGGGACAGGCCGGCACGTCGAAGGCACGGCCGCAGCCCCGGCACAGGAAGTGGTGGTGGTGGGGTAGCTCGGCGGCCTCGTACCGGGTGCTCTCCCCCGGGAGGCTCACTTCGGCGAGCCGACCCTCCTCCACGAGGCGGGCCAGGTTCCGGTAGACCGTGGCCGGCCCCAGGGTCGGGACGTCGTCCCGGGCCATCGCCAGCACCTCGTCCGGCGTGAGGGGCCGGCCGGCCCGTTGGAAGACCCGCCGGATCGCGCGTCGCTGCTGTGTCTGTCGTCGCCGCACTCGAATCCTCCTGGATCCGCAAGCTAATGATAATGAGTTCTCGATACCAGCCAGCCCGGGTGGGCGAGGTGGAGGCGGCCCCCTACTTTGCCGGGACCCGGGCGGGCACGTAGGCGGGGCCCGATCCCGCCGTCCCGCCACGCCCCCGGGCGAGCCGCACCTTCCCACCCCCAGGAGCCCCCATGGCCGAGGACACCATCTTCAGCAGGATCATCCGCGGCGAGATTCCTTCGGACACCGTCTACCAGGACGACCTGGTGACGGCCTTCCGGGACATCAACCCCCAGGCGCCCACCCACGTGCTGGTGGTGCCCAACCGGGTCATCGCCACGGCGGACGACGTCTCCGCGAAGGACGAGGCCGTGCTGGGTCGCATGATCCGTGTGGCCGCCGAGATCGCCCGGGCCGAGGGCATCGCCGAGGACGGGTACCGGATGATCGTCAACTGCCGGGATTACGGCGGCCAGGAGGTGTACCACCTCCACCTGCACCTCCTGGGCGGCAGGCCCCTGGGACCGATGCTGGCCCGCTGACCGGGGGCGGCGGGATACGGGATCATTGACGCCGTCCCTGTGGGATCCCGAGCGTGGAAAAGCCCCCCCGACGCCTCCGATCCTCCATGCGAACCATCCTCCGTTCCGGCTTCTGCGCCCTGGTCCTGGCCCTCGGGCTTCAGGCCTGTGGCGACGGCGGTCGTCCCGGCACCCCGGCGCTGGTCCTCCTGGACAGCCTGGCCGGCCTGGACGACGGCCTGGTCGCGAGTCCGGTCTACATCGGGCAGGACCTCGTGGTCGGGGCCGGCATGTCGCCGGAGCGCTCCACCGAGCGGCATTGGATCATCCGCCGCGATGCGGACGGGCGGTGGGGCGTCACCGACGAGTTCGATCATCGACCGGCCCCGGTGCACTTCGGTCTCTGGGCCCCGGGAGGCCGGGTTCCCGGGGGCGGACCGGACGGGGAGGACGCCTTCCCGGGTCGGCGCAGCGCCGGACTCGGGACCGGCGAGGGTCCCGCCGAGGATCCCGAGCCGGCTGGTGAGCCCGCCGGCGCCATCCTGGCGATCCTGGGGGACTGGGGGCTGGTCCAGCCCCGGCAGGCCCTGGTGGGCGGCTACTGGACGCCCGTCTCCACGGTCGAGGAGTTCGGGTCGTTGGCGGACAACGAGACCGGCCGCCGCCTCTTCCAGACGGATGCCGGGGGACGGCGGACGTGGACCCTGCTGACGCCCGCCCTCGCGCCTACCGCCCCGTCGCCCGCCCATGACCCCGACGCCCCCGGGGCCGTGGCGGAGCCACGAAGGGTGGTCACCGGCCCCGCCGTGGCTCCGGACCCCTCCGAGCCCTCGGCCTGGGGGTTCCTGAGCGACCGGGCGACGGGGGATGGTCGTGGGGCGGGCGCCTCCCCGACCGGGGCCCTCGTGCCCGTGGGGCTCGAGACGGTAGGGGCTCGGCGGGTCGGGCCGAGCGAGCCTCTTCACCGGACCCTGGTGGACACCTTGTCCCGGACGGTCGAGGGCTGGGGCGGGCCGACCCCCTTCAGGGTGGACGGCCTCCACGTGGTGTCCGGGCCGGGAAGGAGCGAGTGGGCCTACCTGCGGGCGTCGCGTCCCGGTGCCCGGGAGTGCGAGTCCGAGGTGCTCGAAGGCTGGGCACGGCTGGACGACCCCGGCGTGCTCCACCAGGCGGTTCGGGGCACCACCGAGTGTGGCGGCCCCGGGTGGCCCGCCTCGGAGCCCCTGGGCGTGATCCGGACCGGGGACCGGAGCTTCGTGGTCTCCCTGGACGGCACCGGGGCCGACGCCGCGGTGGGCCTCACCGAGCTCTTCGAGTCCACGGTCGGCTCCCGCCGGGGCGGCGCCGCGGAGGTGGAGGCGCCCACGCCGACGGGCGTGAGCGCGAAGGGATCCGGCGCCGAGGACCCCGGGGAGTGGGACGAATGGCGGATCGTCCTCAGCTACCTCCAGCCCGGCGCTCTCCACGGCGTTCCCAGGGAGATCGTCGAGACGCTGGAGAGCGAGGGCTGCCTGATCCCGGCGCTCCAGTGGAGTGGCCAGAACGCCGTGCGGGGCCAGTTCGCCGCGTCGGGGCAGGAGGACTGGGCCGTGCTCTGCTCCCGGGACGGCGTGAGCGAGATCCGGATCTTCTGGGGCGGGGAGGCTCGCTGCCCCCAGCCGGTGGCGCCCAGCGCCGACCGGACCTGGCTCCAGGGAAGGGGCGACGGCACCGCTGTCCTCAGCCGAAGCGTCGACCGCTACTCCCCCCGTGAGCTCGAGGAGTGGCTGGCCTACTACGAACTGGATCCCGGCACCTCCTTCACCCACGACGTCCTCCTGGACGTCCGGGAGGGACGGCCACCCACCGGCTACCGGTACTGCTCCGGCGGCGTCTGGATCATGGAGGGGTGAGGCGGGCCGGCTTTCCCCCACCCCAGACCCGCCCTATCCTCTCCGGGACCGCCCCGACCGGCGCGACGACCCGTCGGACGCACCTCGGGGCCCAGACCGGGAGAGGTGCATGGACCGCCGTGACTTCCTCCGAGCCGGCTCACTGGCCGGCCTCGCTTCCGCCCTGCCCACGGGCCTCGCCGCCGAAGGTGCGGCGGGCCTCCTGGCGCCCTTCCGAGGCCTGGGCACCCAGGCATCCCCTCTCCGGCTGAACGCCAACGAGAACCCCCTGGGTATCTCGCCGAAGGCCCGGGCCGCGGCCATCGACGCCCTGGCGGTGGGGAACCGCTACACGGACAACTGGGCGGAGCCCTTCCAGGCGCGGCTGGCGACCCACCTCGGGCTGACGCCCGGCCATCTCTTCCTGGGGAACGGCTCCACCGAGATCCTCCAGATGGCCGTGCAGGCGCTGGGCGGGGACGGAGCCCGGATCATCACGGCCCACCCCACCTTCGAGGACGTCGCGACCTATCGGCTGCCCCTGGGCACCGAACTGGTGTCCGTTCCCCTGGACGCCCGGCACGCCCACGACCTGGGTCGCATGCGGGACGAGGCCCGGCGCTCCCCCGGGCTCTCCGTCGTCTACCTGTGCAACCCGAACAACCCCACCGGCACCCTCACTCCCCACGACGAGATGGCCGCCTGGATGGACGAGGCGGACGACGACGTCTTCTTCCTGGTGGACGAGGCGTATTACGAGCTGGTGGAGGACCCCGGCTACCGGAGCTTCCTCTCCCGGGTCCGGGACCAGCCCAACCTGCTCGTCGTCCGGACCTTCTCGAAGATCTACGGAATGGCGGGCCTGAGGATGGGCTACGGGGTCGCCCACCCGGAGACGGTGGACCGGATCACGCCCTACATGGCGAACAACAACACCAACCAGGTCGCCATCGCCGCCGCGTCGGCGTCCCTGGACGACCCGGACCACGTGCGCCGGTCGCTCGAGTCCAATCGTGCCGCGGGCGCCGTCGTGGCCGGGACGCTGGACGAGCTGGGCTTCGCCGCCCTGCCCTCCCACACCAACTTCGTGATGCACGAGATCGGGATGGACGTGGCCGCCTACCAGCGGCTCTTCCGGGAGGCGGGGATCGCGGTGGGCCGGGCGTTCCCGCCGATGCTGCGCCACAACCGGCTGTCGCTGGGCACCCCCGAGGAGATGGGGCGCTGGGCGGAGACGCTCCGGGGGCTGCGCCGGCGGGGGCTCGTCTGACCTCGCGCTCGGGGATCTACAGGGCTCGCCTCGTCGGTACGTAGGGCTGCGTAGTCCGGAACCGAGGCCGGTCCCCGATCTTCCTCCGTCCACACGTGATCTTCCCCGCCCCCGAAAAGGAGGCCGTGATGCAGGCCCGCCCCCTTCTGCTGGTCGGACTGTTCACGCTCGCCGGCTGTGCCGCCGGCACCTCGACCCCCGCCCTGCCACCCGTCCCCGTGTTCTTCGCCCCGGCGGAGGTCCCGTGCGAGTACGAAATGGTGGAGGCCGTGCGCCGCCAGACCCGCGAGACCATCCGGAACGACGCGGAGTGGCGACGGATCGTGACCCGATTGCTGGGTCCCGAGGGTGCCCGGGTCGGCGCCGACGCCGTCCTGGCGGAGGACTTCGAGGAGGGTCGGCTTCCGTTCACCGTCTCCACGTCCCGGAGCGTCTCCAGCGACCTTCCGCCGGAGACGACCCTGGAGGGCGACGCGATCCGCTACCTGGAACCCTGCGGCTGATCGCGCCCGTCACCCCGGCCGGTTCAGGAAGACCGCGTTCAGCCCCTCCGACTTGACCTCCACCACGTCGGGGAAGCCGTCGGCGTCCACGTCGGCCGCGATGATCCAGTAGGTGAGGCCCTGGTCGTCCCCGAAGGTCGAGCGGGACCAGCTGCGGCCATCCCCGCCGTTGAGCAGCACCGCGTTCGGCTCCGAGAGGTGACCCAGGGCCAGGTCCACGTCGCCGTCCCCGTCGAGGTCCGTCGCGGCCACGGCCAGCGAGTTCCGGGTGGCGCCTCCGTCCAACGGGACCCCCGCCCCGAAGCCGCGCTCTCCGGCCCCGAAGAAGACGAAGTCCGGTCCCGCCACCGTCACCACGGCCACGTCGAGGTGGCCGGCGCCGTCCAGGTCCGCCACCGCCGAGGCGAGCCCTTCCCCCACACCCGGGAGCTCGGTCCGCTCCCCGAAGCCGTCGGACCCGTCGTTCCAGCGGACCTCGGTCGGCGTGCCGTCCCGGTTGGCGAGCACGGCGTCGACGGCACCGTCGCCGTCCACGTCGGCCAGGATGATCTTGATGGTCCCGTCCGTCCCGGTCCCGACCACGCCCGCGGGCTCGAAGGTCGCGTCCCCCCGGTTGCGGTAGAGGGCGTTCGGCCCCCCACGGTTCGCGACCACGACGTCCAGATCGCCGTCTCCGTCCACGTCGGCCAGGGCGGCGTCCCGGGTCACGTCGGCCTCGATGGAGAGCACGCCCACCGCCCGGAAGCGCCCGGACCCGTCGTTGAGCAGGATCTCGTTGGGCGACCGGTCGTTGGCCACGATCACGTCCAGGTCGCCGTCCCCATCCAGATCCCCGAGGGGGACCGCGTAGCTCGTGGTCCGATCGGGCGTCAGGGGCCACGCGCGGGTGAAGCGCCCGTAGCCGTTCGACGCGGCGACGGCCTCGACCTCGGCGGTGTGGCCGTTGTTGATGAACACCTCGTTGACCTCCACCCAGTGGCGGCCGTTCGCCACCACCAGGTCCAGGTCCCCGTCCCCGTCCACGTCGCCTGCGGACACCGACGACGACTGCCCGCGCTCGGGCCCCAGCGCGTGGGCGGCACCCGTCGCCAGACTCCGGACCTGCGCGTCGAGAGAGGCTCCCGACGCGAGCCACCACGCCGCCAACAGGGCGCGCCCGAGGAACACCCTGCCCCTCGACGCCCTTCTCTCCCGTCTCCGCCCACTGTCGTGCCTCGTCATCCCCCCACCTCCCCCGGCTCGATGCGGTTGCCCTCCCCCCGGTTCGTGACCTCGCCCACGTTCTGCACCCGGACCCTGTTGTCCCGGCCCTGGAGATAGATGGACGGGCCCG
>DATHRY010000384.1:0-1515 GCA_035464715.1 Longimicrobiales bacterium | reverse complement strand
ATCATGCTCCCGTCCACGGCCAGGAGCGTCACGCGGCCGTCCGGGCCGAGGCGTTCCTCGAGCCGAGCGGTCACGTCGGGCAGACCGTCCGTGTACGGCGCGTTGTCGAGGATGGAGTCGCCGAGAAGTGCGATGTGCATGGTCGGGCCGGAGGAGGTCAGGGGTTCGGGGATTCCGTGGCGAGTCGGGCTCGGCGACGAATCGGCGGGGGACGTCATCCGGCCCAGCCTAGAAGCTCGCCGCCGTCAATCGATCCGCCTGGTCCCGGATGTACGACGCCATGTGGAGCCGCTCGATCCAACGCTCCGGGATTCCCGCTTCGCCCCAGTGGGCGCCCGCCAGCTGACCACAGACCGCGGCGGTGGTGTCCGCGTCCTCGCCCAGGTTGGCGGATCGGAGGATGGCCTCTTCGAAGGAGTCGGACCCCCAGAAGGCCCACAGCGCAGCCTCGAGCGACGCGACCACGTTGTCGACCGTCCGGAGGCCATCGGGTCGCCGGGCGAGGGATGACGCGGGCATCCTCACGACGATGGATCGCCCTCGGTCCGACGGACCTCGAGGGTCACGTGGGCCTCCTGGTAAGCGAAGACCCGCACCGGCCGCACATCCAGCTCGTCCATCCCGGAGAGGAACGCGACCTCGTACGTGCCCGGAACCACGGAGAAGTAGAACCGACGGCCATCCCGGGTCCCCACGAGGCCGATCGGGTGCAGCACCGCGCGGGTGACGGTGTCTGCGGCCGGGCCCTCGACGCGGGCGACGACCTGGCCGCGAAACGGATGGGAATCGTCGAAGGCCTCGGTCCACAGCAGAAGGCTCCCGCACCCCCCCGCGGTCCGGACCGGTCCGTCGGGACCCAGATGCAGCTCCAGCCCGTCGAGCGTCCGGGGTGCGACGAGTTCATCGAGGTCGAGCTGGCTCCCGGCCCGCTGCGCGCGTTCGGACCGGATCCCGTTCACATAGACCGCGACCGGGCAGTCGAACGCCCCGTCCTCTCCCCTGGCGTGGATCCCCCAGCCCTGGCCCTCCGGCCGGCTGAGCTCGATCCGGTCCGTCTGGTGGAGGACGCTGCTCAGTCGCCGAGGGCCGCCGAGCTCCGTCCAGTCCAGATGGAGCACCATCGACGGCCACTGGGCGCGCTCCGGGAACCCCACGCGTTCGAGCGCCGCGCCTCCGCTCGTGGAGCCGGGCGATGTGGAGGTGCAGGAGCTCAGGAGCCAGAGCAGGCAGAGGATCCCCTTCCAGTGTCGCGCCTGGAGCCGGGCGGCCTCGTCGTCCAGGGCCCGGTGCTGCTCGGGGGACAGGACGGGCCTCGGGCCTTCATCCGGCTGTTCCGCGCCCATGCGGAGCCGGGCGTATCCGGAGGGCCCGGTTGCAGAGGACGCCTCGGTGGCGCTCATGTCCGCCAGGTGGTTTCGGCCGGATCGGTCCTCGCCCAGCTCGTACCAGGATCTCTCATCGTCCACCGTGCACCTCCATTGACCTCATGTCCTCCCCTCCGCCGACCGTCGCGGG
>DATHRY010000383.1:0-8517 GCA_035464715.1 Longimicrobiales bacterium | reverse complement strand
GATCGAGGTGCCGTTCAGGGCCTTCATGACCTTCTCGGCCACGGCCTGCTCCACCTCGACGAGGGCGAAGCTGTCCTTCAGGTCGATACGGCCGATCAGGTCCGCATTCACCCCGGCCTCGCCGGCGATGGCGCCCACCAGGTCCCCGGGGCCCACGTTGTCCCGCTTGCCGACGCTCACGAAGAGTCGGACGAACGACTGCACCCGGTCCGGCGGCGGCGGCGCGTCGGCCACCGACGGCGCCGCCTTCGTCTGCTCCCGCAGCAGCGCCACCGCCGCGGCGGCCACCGAGGCGGCGCCGTGCTTCTCGAAGATGGGCTCCAGCAGGGCCCGGTAGGCCTCCACGTCGGCGGTGCCCATGGTCTCGTCCAGCTGGGCCATGAGCCGGGACAGGCCCGACGGCCGCGCCGCCGGCCCCTCCAGCGGACCCACGGTCATGCCGTAGCCCGCCTCCCGGGCCACCGCCCGCAGGTGCGGGATCTCCCGGGGCAGCGCCAGGACCACGCCCTCCCGGCCGGCGCCGTGGCGCCGGTCCAGGGTGTCGGCGTCGCCGGGGACGTCCACGCTGAGGACGGCCACGTCGTCGATCCCCGACTCGTCCAGGGCGTTGCGCCCCTCCAGGGCCTCCACCGCCAGCCAGACCGGCGCCTCGGTGTCGCCGGGCCGTCCGGCCTGGTAGCCCCGGAGCCCCAGGAAGTCGCCCAGATCCGCGGCGGCGTCCTCGCTCCGGACCCACGCCATCACGTGGCGGGCCTCCAGGAACAGGCGAGCCACGGCCTGCAGCGTGGCGAGCTCCCGGGGGCCGCCGAACTCCAGCACCTTCAGGGTGCCCCGGTGGGGAGGCGTCTCGGCGGCGGCCTCGGTGGAGCGGGGCGGCACGTGGACCGCCTTCCGCAGGTGGGCGCCGGCGAAGGCCTCCACGGCCTCGGTGAGCGGCAGGCTCACGACGATGCGCTGGGCGTCCGGGGACAGCCCCTCCACCAGGGTCGCCGCAGGGGCCAGGGCGCCCGAGGCGCCGAGGCCGGACGCGTCGTCCACCACCACGGCCTGGACGGCCTCCAGGGAGAGGTGTCCGGCGGCCAGGCGCGCGGCGGCCTCCTCGGCGGTGGCCACCACCACGTCGCCCCGGTCCGGGAGCACCCAGAGGGGATCCAGCGCGGTGACCCGGTGTCCCGTGACCTGGGCGAGCCGCGCCAGCGACTCCGCCAGCCCCGCGGCCCGGTCGGCCGTGGAGGTGAGGACCACGATCCGGGGGCCCTCACCCTCGGCCGGGAGCCGCTCCAGCAGCGGTGCGGCCCAGGCGGCCATGATGCCCGATCCGGGCCCGGCCACCGCCACCACGTTGTTGCCACGGCGCACCAGCGGGATCAGCTGCTCCTGCAGGTGCGTGGGCGTCTCGATCCCCTCGGCGGACAGAGCCTCCACCAGGTCCGGCGACAGGTCGAGCGCGTCGAAGCCGGACATTCAGGTAGGCTCCCCGGAGCCCGGACCGCCCTGGTCGTAGGGCTCGTAGGGGAGAAGGTTGAGGAACTTCTGGATCTCGTAGTCCATCCGGGACGTCCGGAGGCGATCCGTCTGGGCCACCACGTCGGTCCAGGGCCCGTGCCGGTGGGCGGTGACGGTCACCGTCCCCTCCTCTCCGGAGTAGGTCGCCGCGTGCCCCCCTTCCTTCGTCCGGGAGAGCCCCAGCATCTCCGGGAGCGCCTCGGCGGCCTTCTCCAGCACCGCCTTGGGGCCCAGCGCCGTCTTCCTCTGATATCCAGCCATCACTGCTCCTCGTGTTCATCGTGTCCTGCCAGAAACCCCTCGAGGGTCCCGGCGGGGTGGATCCCTTCCAGCACCCGGTCGTCCACCACCAGGGTGGGCACGCCCCGGACGCCCAGCTCCAACGCCTCCCGCCGGACCAGCTCCACCGCGTCGGCGTGGCGGTCCACGTCCAGCACCGCCTTCGTCTCGCTGTGGTCCAGCCCCGCGTCCCGGGCCACCGCCACCAGGACGTCCACTCGGCCCAGGTCCCGCCCCTCCACCAGGAAGGCGCGGTAGAGCCCGTCGTGCACCGCCTCGAACCGGTCCCGCTCCCGGGCGTGCAGCGCGAGCTCGTGCGCCTTCCGGGTCCACGGCACCCGGTCCGGGGACCGCAGCTCCAGCCCGTCGGCGCCGGCCTCCCGGGCCATCGCGGTCCAGTAGTCCAGCCACGCGGGATCGGCGGCGTCCAGCGGCCGGTCCGGAGGTGGGCGGATCTCGAAAGGGAGGCGCTCCACAAGCACCTCCCCCTCCCGGGCCACCGCGGCCAGTCTCCGGTCGACCACCCACGATCCGGGGTCCACGTAGTCGATGTAGAGCCGCACCCGGATCATGGCGCGAAATGTGCCGAGAACCCGGAAGGCGGGCAACGGCGGGGCGGCTTGCTCCCGATCGGCGGATGACCAGATATTCCGGGTTCTCTGCAGCCCGCCCCCCGCACAGAGCCCCGCCCATGGAACTCAGTCCGAACGTCGCCCGGATGCGCCCCTCGGCCACCATCGCCGTGAGCACCTTGGCCAAGAAGCTGGCCGCCCAGGGCCGGGACATCATCAACCTGAGCGCCGGGGAGCCGGACTTCGACACGCCGGAGCACATCGCCGAGGCCGGGATCCAGGGGATCCGCGACGGGAAGACCCGCTACACCGCGGCGGCCGGGATGCCCGAGCTCCGGAAGGCCATCGCCACCGTCTGCTCGGAACGGGCCGGGCGGGAGATCCCCTGGGAGGGGGTCGTGGTGACCAGCGGCGCCAAGCAGGCGCTGTTCAACGCCTGCTTCTCCCTGTTCGGCCCCGAGGACGAGGTGCTGATCGGGGCGCCCTACTGGACCAGCTACCCCGAGATGGTCGGGCTGGCGCGGGCCGAGGCCGTCCCCGTCCTGGGCGCCGAGTCCCGGGACCTGAAGGTCACGCCCGAGGACCTGGAGGCCTCCGCCACGGCGAACACCCGGGGCTTCCTCTTCTCGTCGCCCGGCAACCCCACGGGGGTGGTCTACAGCCGGGAGGAGATCCAGGCCCTCGCCGAGTGGTGCCGGGACCGGAACGTCTGGCTCCTGTCCGACGAGATCTACCGGGAGATCTGCTTCCAGGGGGACGGCAACGCGCCGGGGCTCCTGGACCTGCCGGAGGAGAGCCTGGGTCCCCACATCATCTTCGACGGGGCGTCCAAGTGCTTCGCCATGACGGGCTGGCGCATGGGCTATTCGGTGTCCCATCCGGCCACCGCCCAGACCATGGCCGCGCTCCAGAGCCACACCACCTCGAACGCCGCCACGCCCACCCAGGTCGCCGCCCTGGCGGCCTACGGCGACTGGGGCCGGACCATGAAGGCCGTGGCGCCCATGCGGGAGGCCTTCCGTCGGCGCCGGGACCTGGTGACGCGCCTCTTCGACGAGAAGCTGCCGCAGCTCCCCTACCTGCAGCCCGACGGCGCCTTCTACCTCTTCTTCCGGGCCGACGCCCTGTTCGAGCCCGGCCGGGAGACCGCCGAGGCGTTCTGTTCCTGGGTCCTGCAGGAGGTGGGCGTCGCCCTGGTGCCCGGCGAGGCCTTCGGCGAGCCCCGCTACGTCCGGCTGAGCTACGCCACCTCCGACGAGCTCCTGGAGGAGGCCATCGGCCGCATCGTGGGGCTGCTGGAGGGCTGAGGGGGAGCGGGACGCACGGGGCCCGGCCGGCTCCGTCGAGCCATCCTCACCCCACCGCCGCCAGCACCGCCCGGGCCGCGCTCCGGGTCCGTCCCAGGTAGCTCCGGCCGAAGAGCCGGACGTGCACCAGGAGCCAGTAGAGCTGGTACAGGGGGCAGCGCACCTCGTCGAAGCCGGCGGGGCCCGGGAGCACCTCCCGGTACGCAGCGAAGACGTCGCCGCCGAAGCCGCCGAAGAGGCGGGCCATGGCCAGGTCCACCTCGCCGTGTCCGCGGTAGGCGGCGGGGTCCACCAGGACCGGTCGCCCGTCGGGGCCCGGATGGACGTTTCCGGACCACAGGTCCCCGTGGACCAGCTGCGGCGGGACGTCGGCCACCGGGGCCAGCGCCGCCGGGACCGCCGCCACCACCCGCTCCAGCAGGTCGACGTCGCCCGGGTCCAGCCCGCCCTCGTCCCTGGTTGCCCGGAGCTGGGGCGTGAGCCGGGCATCGGCCCAGAAGTCGGGCCAGGAGGGGGCGGCGGGGTTGGGCTGGGGGAGGGGGCCGATCCGGTTCGTCTCGGGCCAGCCGAATCCGGGGGCGGGGCGGGCGTGGAGGAGCGCCAGGCCGCGGCCGAGGCGGCGGTCGTGGTCGGGGGCGTGCGGGGAGGGGGGGAGGTACTCGAGGGCGAGCCAGCCGGCGTCGTCCCCCTCCGCCTCCCCCACGCCGAGCACCTCCGGCACCGCCAGCAGCTCCTCCTCCTCCGCGGCCTCCCGCAGCGCGTCCAGTCCCCGGGCCTCGGCCCCGAACCCCGATCCCGCCGCACCCCGGTCCCACTTGAGGAAGCAGGGTCCGTGGTCCGTCTCGACCTTCAGGGCGTGGTGGATGCAGCCTCCGCTCACCGGGCGGGCGGCGCCGATCGTGACCCGGGTGCCGTGGCGGGCGGACAGGGCGGCCTCGAGGCCCGTGCGGACCTCCGGCGGGAGGGTCATGCGGCGCCCCCGCCCGCCACCGGCCCGCCGGCTTCGATACGCGGACGGGCCGTCCCTCGGCCTCGCGTCCCGTTCCCCAACCCGCCGCCCCCCCTCACCCCCTGAGCTCCTCCAGCATCCCCTCCACGGACCGGAGCACCATCTCGTAGACCCGGTCGAAGCCGCCGGGGCCGCCGTAGTACGGATCCGGCACCTCGCCGTCCCCGGGCTCCGGGTCCCAGTCCCGGAGCAGGGCCAGCCGGGCGTCGCCCCCGTGCCGGTCCTTCAGGGCCTGCAGGTCCGCCAGGTTGCTCCGGTCCATGGCCACGATGAGGTCGAAGTCGTGGAAGTCGTCGGGGCGGACCTGGCGGGCCCGGCTCGGGAGGTCCACGCCGTGCCGCTCCGCCACCTCCCGGGACCGGGGATCGGCCAGGTTGCCGATGTGCCACGAGCCCGTCCCCGCGGAGTCCACCGTGACCGCGCCGTCCATCCCCTCCGCCTCCAGGAGATGCAGGAGCACGCCCTCGGCCAGAGGGGAGCGACAGATGTTGCCCAGGCAGACGAAGAGAACGGAAGCGGTCGCTCGGGGTTCCATGGCGCGGCGTCGAGGGTTTCGGGAGGGCGGCCCGGCAGCGGGCGAGACCCCCGCAGGGTGGGGGGAAGGGCGGTGCTGGACTACCTTTGATGCCTGTGAATGCACTGACAAGTAATGAAGACCGAACAAGGAGTTCCCTGCGTGAGTGACGCCGATTCCCCGAAGACCTTCCGCGATCTCGGGCTGTCCGACGCCGCCCTGGCGGCCGTCGAAGCCCTGGGCTGGACCATCCCGACCCCCATCCAGAGGCTGGCCATCCCAGCGGCGATGCAGGGCAAGGACGTGGTGGGCATCGCCCAGACCGGGACCGGGAAGACCGGCGCCTTCATGCTCCCCGCCCTGGACGAGATCAAGTCCGGCGGCGGGCTGCAGGTGCTGATCCTGGCGCCAACCCGTGAGCTCGCCCAGCAGGTGGCCGAGGACACGGAGGAGCTGAGCAAGGGCACCAACATCCGGGTGCAGGCCATCTACGGCGGCGTGAAGTACGGCCCCCAGAACGAGGCGCTGGCCGAGGGCTACGAGGTCATCGCCGCCACGCCCGGGCGCTTCATCGACCACCTGGAGCGGGGCAACGCCAAGCTCGGCAACGTCACGACGCTGATCCTCGACGAGGCCGACCGCATGCTCGACATGGGCTTCCGGCCCCAGATCGAGGCCATCATGCGCCACATGAAGGGCGCCCGGCGGACCATGCTCTTCAGCGCCACCATGCCCCACGGGGTGCACGACCTGGCGCTGCGTCTCCTGAACGACCCCGTCTGGGTCGAGGCCACCCCCTCCGGCACCATCGCCAAGGGGATCGAGGAAGTGGTCTATCCGGTGAAGCCCGAGAAGAAGCCGGACCTCCTGCTCCACCTCCTGGAGAACCCCGAGTGGGACCAGGTCCTGGTCTTCACCCGGACCAAGGCCGCGGCGGACGTCCTGGAGTCCCGCCTGGAGCGCCAGGGGATCTCCACCATGGCCATGCACTCGGACCGGAACATGGGACAGCGGACCCAGGCCCTGTCCCACTTCGCCGACGGCAAGGTGCGGGTGCTGGTGGCCACCGACGTGGCCCAGCGGGGGCTCGACGTGGAGGGCATCACCCACGTGGTGAACTACGACGTCCCCACCGATCCCGAGGACTACGTGCACCGCATCGGGCGGACCGCCCGGGCCGGGGCCAGCGGCAACGCCGTGACCTTCGTGACGGCCGGCGATCTGGGCCACCTCCGGTCGCTGGAGCTCCACCTGAAGCGGAACCTGGATCGGCAGCACCTGCCGGACTACGACTACGCCGGCGCACCCCAGGAGGACCGGTCCCGGGGCGGCGCCCGGGGACGGCATTCCCGGACCCCCCGGGGGATGGGGGCCAAGACCGGCAACGAGCTCTCCCCCGAAGAGCTGGCCGAGCTGCTCAAGTTCAACTGACGGCGACCTGGAGCCGGACGCCCACCCGCCGCCCGACACGGTCCGCCCTCGATCCCACACCGCTCGAACTCCTCCAACCCGGTGACCCACCAGGCGCCCGCATGATCCTCCGCAGATACGGCACCACCGTGCACAGCGTCGAGTTGAACTTCGACTCCAAGGCCCTGAACGAGATCGGCTTCCGGCGGGACCGGCAGACGTCGATCGAGGAGGCCGAGTTCGAGGCCGGGTGGGAGACCGTCGAGGAGCGGGAGATGGCGCCCACCTCCGAAGGGCCCGTCCAGGACGAGGCCGACCAGGCGCTGCTGGACAGCATGAAGGCCGAGATCCAGGCGTGGCTGGGGGAGCTGGGCGAGGACGAGGCGCTCCTGGTGCTGAACGGGAACGACGACTACCCCAAGACCCGGCACAAATCGAAGGTCGTGGTGGAGCGGGGCGAGAACCGGCTGCACTTCACCGGCTGGGTCGAGCCGCCGCTCCGCATGGCCCGGGTCCGGAAGACCGGATGAGCCCCGGGCCCTCGGCGTCCTCCCTGCCGGTGGCCCTGGAGGACCTGACGGCCGCCCGGGCGCGCATCGACGCCCGCATCGTCCACACCCCCTGCCCCCGGGCCCCCGCCTTCGGCGACCTCACGGACGGGGACCTCTACTTCAAGTTCGAGAGCCTCCAGCGCACCGGCTCCTTCAAGGACCGGGGCTCGCTGAACCGCCTCCTGCACCTGAGCGAGGAGGAGAAGGCCCGGGGCGTCGTCACCGCCAGCGCCGGCAACCACGCCCAGGCCGTGGCCTTCCACGCGTCCCGCCTCGGGATCCCCTGCACCGTGGTCATGCCCGAGGTCGCGCCCCTCATCAAGATCGTGAACACCCGGAACTACGGGGCCAAGGTCATCCTCCACGGGGTGGTCCTGGACGACTCCGCCGAGAAGGCCCGGGAGCTGGTGGCGTCCGAGGGCCGGACCATGATCCACCCCTTCGACGATCCCCTGGTGATCGCCGGGCAGGGCACCATGGGGCTCGAGATCGCCGAGCAGGTGCCGGACGTGGACGTGGTCGTGGTGCCCGTCGGCGGCGGCGGCATGATCTCCGGGATCGCCATAGCCCTCAAGGCCCACCGGCCGTCGGTGCGGGTCATCGGCGTGGAGGTGGAGGCCGCCCCCTCGGCCCGGGCCAGCCGGGACGCCGGCGAGATCGTGAAGATCACCAGCTCCCGCACCATTGCCGACGGCATCGCCACCAAGCGGGTGGGCGACCACACCTTCCCCATCATCGAGGCCCTGGTGGACGACCTGGTGGTGGTCTCCGAGGAGGAGACCGCCCAGGCGATCCTCATGCTACTGGAGCGGCAGAAGGCCGTCGTGGAGGGGGCGGGGGCCGTGGGGCTGGCGGCCCTGACCACCTGTCGGGTGGCGGTGGGGGCCGGGGAGAAGGCCGTGCTCCTCCTCTCCGGCGGCAACATCGACATCAACCGCGTCGCCCGGATCATCGACCGGGGGCTCGTCTTCGACGGCCGTCTGGTGCGGCTCATGGTGAAGGTGCCGGACCGTCCGGGGAGCATCGCCGGGCTCACCCAGCTGGTAGCCAAGAAGGGGGCCAACGTGCTGGAGATCGTCCACCGGCGGGCGTTCGCGGACATCTCCGTCGGCGAGGTGGAGATCGTGCGCCACCTGGAGACCCGGGGGCGGGAGCACGTGGAGGAGATCGAGGAGGTGCTGCGGGGGGAGGGGCTGAAGGTGCGGGAGGCGGTGTAGGGGGCGCGGGGGCCCGATCCGGGGGCGCCGCGCCGTCACCCGGGGAGCCCCCGGCGGGCCGCTCGCCCAACTCGGGGGGCAGTGGGCGGGGGCTCCCCGGGTGCCATCGCGGCGGGGTGGAGCTTTGCTGATCGTCCTCCCGTGGGTCCTCA
>DATHRY010000382.1:0-3472 GCA_035464715.1 Longimicrobiales bacterium | reverse complement strand
CCGCCACGCGGAGGCTGGCCTGCTGGGCCTCCTCGAGGGCGAGGTCGATCTGAATCATGAGGTCGAGCTTGAAGAGAACGAGATTACGGGCTTCCCTTGACGTCAGGAAGCCGAAGTCCGCCACGGGACGGGCATCCATGTCCGGCAGCCCCAGGAACCCACCGAGGAACGGGCGCAGGTCGATGCGCTCGAGCAGATAGGGATCGACGTTGAGCTGCTGCACCGTCGAAAGATCCTCCAGCGCGGCGACGAGTCGATCGAACGCGGCGTCCATGACGGACAGACCCAACCGCAGCTCCGGATCGGTCAGCAGACCCAGCTCTCCCGAGCTCCGCAGGTCCTCGTACACGTGCAGCTCCGGCGAGATGAAGGGGACGTGGAGGAACCCGAACAGGAAGTCGTCTCCGACCTCGTCCCCCTCCGGCGCGTCCTCCGGAAGGGTCGCCAGCATCCGCAGGGCTTCGATGGCCTGTCTCGTCTCCTGCCGCTCTTCGGCCAGGGTGGCCAGCGTCCGCCGGATGTTCTGATCCAGCGCCTCGAGCCGTGCGGCCTCCGTGCGCCGGTCGCTCCGCTCCGAGGCCCAGCCGTCGGCCCAGAGCGCGATCCAGACACCCAGGACGATGACGGCGAGCTCGGCTCCCAGACGGACCGTCAGTCCCCGGACCCGTTCCCGTCCCTTCATGCCCTTGGCCTCCTCATCTCCAGGACACCGACACGTCGCCCTCCAGATCGTCGAGCTTCTGCTGCATGAACGCCCGGGCGTCCTGGATCGCCTGGTTGTAGATGGCGGGCCCGAGCGCCTCCATCACGAAGTCGATGAGCCGATCCCCCTGGAAGGCGCTGAGCTCCGTCTCGAGCTCCTCCAGGAAGAACCCCTCCAAGGCGAGGCGGATCTCGGCCCGGCGCTCCTCGGTGAGCGCGATGCTCATGGTCCCTCCCCTGCGGCCCGCCGGGCGCCGACGGTGGCGGGATGGATGGCTGTGCTCATGCCCGCCGGGACATGTTGCAGGCGTCTCATGGATGACACTCCCGGGCCGGGGGTGGGCTGCGCTCCTCGGCGGGTCACGTCACGTCCGCTGGACCACGCCGAGGAGGTGGGGGCTCAGCCCCATCAACGAGGCCTCGGCTTCGATGATCTCCGCAGCCATGAGGAGATCCGCCCGCTGCCGGGGGTCGCTCCACCGGGCGTCGAAGTCCGGGAGCATCCGGGCGGGTCCCTCGAGGCCGAACACGCCCAGCAAGCGACCCGTGGCGGGGCGGGCCAGCTCCGCCTCGAATTCGGCCGGGGTGTGGAAGTAGGAGGTCGTGAAGTAGCTCGGGTTCTGCAGGGGGTTCCGGTGCTTCCCAATGCGGAGGTCCTCCTGCACCAGCCGGGCGAAGGCCGGGTCCTCCAGGTACTCGTGGGCGAGCCCGTCCAGGAGCGAGGCCCAGCGGGTGATGCAGGCGGCGAACAGGTGGCCGCCCGGCCGCAGGACCCGGAGGGCCTCGTCCAGCGCCCGAGCCCGGTCTTCCGGCTCCGGGAGGTGGTAGAGGGGACCGAGGAGGAGAACGACCTCGGCCGAGGCGTCCGGAAAGGGGAGATCCCGGGCGTCCCCCAGCTCGATCGACGCCAGCGGGTGCCCCGCGGCCCGGTCCCGCTCCCGGGCCACGGCCAGGAGCCGTTCCACCGGATCCAGGAGATGCACCTCGTACCCATGGGCCGCGAGCCAGAAGGCGTAGGCACCGGCCGCGCCCCCGACGTCGATCACGGCGCCGGGTGGGTTCCGGGCGAAGCGGCGGACCAGGTCCTTCGTCCGCGCGGCCTCCAGCTGGGAGACGCCCCTCGAGAGCCGGCTCTCTTCCGGCCGGCGGTCGTAGTAGGAGCGGATGTCGGCGTCCATCGCCCGTCCTTTCGCGGGGGGTCGAGAGCCATGGTGCGTCAGGGAGCGCCGCGAGGCCAGCCCGGCGGGGGTGACGCGGGAGGTGGCACGGACAGCGAGACGGAGCCGTCCCGCGCAGCGCGCGCCGCTCACCCGGACCCCTCCCGGTAGAGGTCGGTGGACAGGTACTTGAGGCCGGAGTCGCAGAGGAGCGTGACGACGGTGGCGCCCGGACCCAGCCGCGCGGCCACCCGCAGCGCCGCGACCACGTTTCCCCCCGAGGAGGTGCCGGCGAACAGCCCCTCCTCCGAGGCGAGCCGTCGGGCCATGACCTTGGCGTCCAGGCTGGACACGGCCTCGATCCCGTCGGCCAGGCTCGCTTCCCACATGGGCGGAACGAAGCCTGGTCCCACCCCCTCGATGTCGTGGCTCCCGGCGCTCCCTCCCGCGAGCACCGCGGATTCCTCCGGCTCCACCGCGACGACGGTCACACCGGGCACGTCCTGCCGGAGGACGGCCGAGACGCCGCGGAGGCACTGTGCGGTGCCCACGGACTGCACGAAAGCGTCCACCCGGCCCGCAGTCTGCGCCACGATCTCCCGGGCCAGCGAGGCGTAGCCCCCGGCGGCGTCGGGATTGTTGAACTGATCCGCCTGGAAGGTGTCCGGGTGCCGGGCCAGCTCCCGGGCCCGGGCGATCATCCGCCGGATGAGCCCGGGCGTGGTGCGCCCGCCCTCGCTGGGCAGCTCCTCGACCTCCGCCCCCAACGCCCGCATGTGATCCCGCTTCTCCCGGCTGAACGCGTCGGAGGTGACCAGCGTGATGGGGATGCTCCGGGCCGCGCACACGAATGCGAGCGAGGTGCCCGTGGAGCCGCCGGTGTACTCCACGACCCGCCCGGAGGGGGTGAGCCGACCCGAGGCCAGTGCGCCATCGCTCACGGCCCGGGCCATGCGGTCCTTCATGCTGCCGGTGGGGTTCTGCCCCTCGACCTTCACCAGAACACGGGCCGACCCGGGGGGGACGACGCGCCGGAGCTCCACGAGGGGGGTGTTTCCCACCGAGTCCAGGATGTCCAGAAAGCCTCGGGGTTCAGGATGACGTGTGGCGCCCTCCCCGGCTCCGTGGGTCCGGGTGAGCCCCGTCGCGTCAACCCTCGGCGCGGCGATGCGGTTCCCGGGGCCCCTTCGCGGGGGACGGCCGGCTGCCCCGCCGCCTGGAGGCCCGCCTACTCCCGCACTGGCGTGGAGTGGAAGCGATCGACGAGCCAGACCCCGTCGATCCGCCGCAGGATCACGGTCTCGTGAAAGGCCCGGTCCAGGGGCTGGTTCACGGCCCGGAGCGTGGTATAGGCCACATCGCCCTGGACCACCGTGTGCAGACGGTCCAGGGCGAAATCCAGCTCGACCCCCTGTGCGAAGACGTCGGCCAGGAAGTCGCGGAACTCCGGAAAGTCCATCCGCAGGCCGCCGTCCACGATCTCGAAATCCGGAGTGGTGAGCGCCTCCATGCCGGGATAGTCGGCGGCTCCGATGCCCTCGTAGAAGCTCGCGAACACGGACTCGACCTCGGAGGGATCCGACTCGGGGATCGGTGCCGCGGTGCAGGCGGCC
>DATHRY010000381.1:0-11175 GCA_035464715.1 Longimicrobiales bacterium | reverse complement strand
GCCAACTCCGGGAAGGAGGCCTCGAAGAAGGGTGGTAGCAATCCGCCCTACGAGGAGTGGACGAAGGACGAGCTGTACGACAAGGCACAGGAGGTGGGCATCGAGGGTCGCTCAGACATGGACAAGTCGGAGTTGATCTCCGCCCTGCGGAACCACTGACGGTCCAGGGGCGCGGGGACCGGTCACCTTCTGCGCCGGGGACCGATCACCTCACGCCCGGGGTCCTCGGGCTACTCGTTCCCGACCCGGGCGGCGAGGATGCGCTCGAGGATCTGCTGGCTGAAGGGCCCCGAGGCGTTGTAACGCCCGGCGAACACGGTGATCACGAGGTCCTCGTCGGGAACGATGAAGAGCCGCTGTCCCCCGTTCCCCACGCCGGCGACCACCCGCTGGCCCGTGGCGAGGTCTCCGACCCACCACTGGTATCCGTAGCCCCAGAGCCCTCCGTCGTCCCACTCGCTGATCTCGGCCACGTCTCGCTGGCTGGACCGGCGCACCCACTCCTCGGGGACCACCTGCCGTCCATTCGAGCGCCCACCGTTCAGGTAGACGGCCCCGATCTTCGCCAGGTCGCGGGCTGTGAGTCGCAGGCCCGACATGGCGGCGGGATTGTCGGGGGTCCAGGCGCCGGGTCCGAGCCACTCGAACCGGGTGATCCCCAGGGGCTCGAAGAGGTTCTCCCGGGCGAACTCGTCGATGGTCCGGCCCGTGAGCTCGGTGATGATCGAGGCCAGCACCTGGGTCGTTCCGCCGCTGTAGTACCAGGTGCTCCCCGGAGCGTGGACCACGGGCCGGCGAAGGACCTCCACCGCCGGGTCCGTGGCGTTGTAGAGCCGGATCTCGTCGTTGGTGGAGTCGGTGTAGGGCACGGACATCTCGTTCCACTCGAAGCCCGGAGTCATGGTCAGCACGTGATGGAGCGTGACTGCCTCCGACCCCTCGCCGACCTCGATCTCCGGGAGGTAGCTCGCCACGGGGCGGGACACGGCGGTTTCGAAATCCTCCGACCCGGCGGCCAGGGCGATGCCCAGGAGGGCCGACGTCACGCTCTTGGAGATCGAGCGCAGGTCGTGGAGGCTGTCCCGGCCCATCTCCCGCTCCGGGATGGGATCCCCCCACCGCTCGTCCGAGCCGCCGTAGTACTCCTCGAACACGAGGGCGCCGTCGTGCTCGACCAGGACCGCGTGGGTGTTGGGGAACGCGCCGGCGCGGATGTCCGCATCCAGCGCATCGAGGGCGTCGGCGTCGAAGCCGGCGGCCACCGGGTCACCGGTCGTCCAGTCGGAGGTCGGCTCCCCCGGGGGCGGCGCGTCGGTGTCGGTGCAGGCAAGGACGAGGAGGAGTCCGGCGAGGCCGGAGACGGGGCGGAGCGCTCTGTGTGTCACGGTCGGCACGGAGAAGGGGGTCATGGCGAGGGAGTGTGGATCACCGGGCCACCGCACCCCGCCGCTCCAGGACGTCCGGCAGGTTCTGGATGACCATGATGCGGGACGACGGGTTGAAGCGGACCATGACGAAGGTCTCGCCGTCCGGGGAGACGTCGTAGTTGGTGTGGGGGGTCCCGGTGGCGATGTCCACCATGGAGAAGAGCCGGGTCCGGGAGGTCACGCGGAGCTCGGGCTCGGTCTGGATCCCGGCGGCGACCAGTTCCGTCCCGAAGCCGGGTCCCGATCGAAAGAAGAGCTCCCCACCTCGGGGGTTCCAGCGAGGTTCGGACCCACCTCCCCTGGACACCTGGATCTCGGGACCCTCGCCGGCCAGGGGCCGGACGTAGACCTCGAAGCGACCGGAACGGTCGGAGACGTACGCCAGCCACCGATCATCGGGGGAGATCGCGGGCCAGGCCTCGGCGAATCTCGTGACCAGCAGGGGCTCCACCTCTCCGCGTCCTCCGTCACGGACGATGACGAGATCCGGGCCGCTCCCGTCCTCCAATCCGTTGGCGGTGGTCACGAGGGCGCTCCCGTCGCCCAGCCACTCGCCGGAATAGCTCAGGGTGGGCCGGGCGATGAGGGAGTCGGGCTCCAGATCGCCGGGACGGCTCCGGAAGATGCCGAACCCGGCCTCACCCGGGGTGTCGGCGAGGTAGGACAGGGACGCCCCGCCGGGGATCCACCGGGGATCGTGCCCATTGCCGCGGAAGGTGGCCCGGGTGGGGATGCCGTCGTCCAGATCCACCACCCAGACGTTGCGTCCATCCCCCGTGATGAAGTCCACCGCGACCCGGTCCCCCGAGGGAGAGAAGCTCGGCGCGTGGAAGCTCTGGCCCTCCCGGACCAGGGAGCGGCTGCTCCCGTCCCGCTGGACCAGCACCAGGTCCCGGGACTCGTCCGGGATGTAGGCCACCGTCCCGTTCCGGCTCACGGTGAGCTGACTGACGCCCTGGTCGGAGAGCACCCCGTCGTCGAGCTGGACCAGGTCGCTCCGGAGCGTGAGACTCGACGGATCGAAGAGGGCCCCGTGCAGGGTTCCGTCGGGACGGACCACGACCAGCGCACCGGCCGTGTACGCCGCGGATGCCACGTCGGTGGGGATGAGGACGGTCTTGGCTCCGGTCGCGAGATCCGCGGCCACCAGGGGGCCGGAGGAGACGCCCGAGGCTGCCTGGATCATGAGGGCGGTGGAGGCTCCCGGAAGGACCTGCTGTATGGTGTGTCCGAAGAGCTCCTCGCCCAGGACCCGGGTCTGGTTGCCCGCCAGATCCATCCGGATCAGCCCCTCGCGGCCGTCTCCGGCGAACCACAGGGCTCCGTCGTCCGCCCAGTCGAAGAACACCAACCCCGGGGGGTCCTGGCTGACGATCCGCTCGTTCCCGCCGTCGATCGAGTAGCGGTAGAGATAGCCGTCGTCGACCCCCATGGCCACGAACTCGCTTCCGTCCGGCGAGGTCAGATAGCTGGAGAGGAACGACTGCGTCTGGGGAAGCTCCACGGTCCGGGTGTCGTGGAGGTCCCGCCGGAAGGTCCGGTTCTCGTCGGAGATCCCCGCGAAGATGAGGGTCCGGCCATCCGGGGTGAGGGCCACCTGGCGCAGGGTGGCCGTGGCCGTTCCCCCAACGTTCGGGGTCGGGATGGCCAGGACGCTTCCGGGTACGGAGAGCCCCTCGGCAGGCGTCCGGAGCCAGCCGGCGGCTGCGACCGCCAGGGCCAGGATCGCCAGGATGGCCCATCCCCGCCCGCTGGCCGTCATTCCGGCTCCCTGCGCCGACGGGCCGGACACCCGGCCCGTCACCTCCAGCTTCCCCTGCAACGCCGCGGCGAAGTCGGCGACCCGGGGGAACCGATCCGCGGGCAGGCGCTCCAACGCCTTCCGCAGCGCCCGGTCCACGTGCTCCGGGACGCTCCTCCGGGACTCGCTCACCGGCCCCGGATCGTGGGTGAGGATCTTCGCCACCACCGCCTGGGCCGTGGAGCCGGTGTGCGGGGGATCCCCAGACAGCATCTCGTAGAGGACGCACGCCAGGGAATAGAGATCGCTCCGGGCGTCCGGGTCCCGGTCCGCCATGGCCTGCTCGGGACTCATGTAGTACGGCGTCCCCAGGCTCAAGCCGGTCTCCGTCAGGCGCCCGCCCCCCGCCTCCTGGACGGCCAGGGCGATGCCGAAGTCCGCCACCAGGGGCTCGCCGTTCTGCAGGAGGATGTTGGCCGGCTTGATGTCCCGGTGGATCACGCCCTGGTCGTGGGCGGCCTGGAGCGCCCCCGCCACCTTGGTGGCGACGGCGAGGGCCTCGTCCACCGGGAGCTGCTTCTCCCGCTGCAGCCGATCCTCCAGCGACTCGCCGTCGACCCAGGGCATGACGTAGTACAGGAACCCGTCGGCCTGGCCCGAGTCGAAGAGCGGGAGGATGTGGGGGTGGTGGAGGTTGGCGGTGGTCTCGATCTCCCCCAGGAAGCGCGTGGCGCCCACCATGGCCGCCAGCTCCGGCTTCAGGACCTTGATGGCGACCTGCCGGTTGTGCTTCAGGTCCTGGGCCAGGTAGACCGTCGCCATCCCGCCGGCGCCGAGCTCGCGCTCGATGCGGTAGCGGCCGGACAGGGCCGTGTTCAGGCGCTCCATGGGCTCCGTCACGACGTCGTCACCGCCCCAACCGCTCCTCCAACTCGGTGAACCAGTTGAGCACGACCAGATAGCGTGGCTCACCGACCCACTCGTTGTTCACGTCCTGCACCATCAGGAAACGTCCGTCCGGGTGGACGTCCCAGCCCCTCGCGAACGCGTCGACCACGAAGAGCAGCTCGGGCTCTCCGGGAACGAAGTCCGGCTCCCGCTGGAGCGGTACCGCGAAGAGCGAGTCCGGTCCGTTCTGGACGAAGCGCCAGAAGTACAGCTCGTCACCGTCCGCCGACCATCGGGCGTCGCGACCGCCGCCGACCGAGATGCGCCTCTTCCCCACGGGCTCCGGGAAGCCACGGACGTAGATCTCGGTGATCCCCGTCTCGTCGGACTCGTACGCGGCCAGGGAGCCGTCCGGCGAGAGGTGCAGCTCGCGTTCCGAATAATTCGCCTGCAGATACGGGCGAACCTGCCCGCTGTCTACGAGGGACAAGAGGACGAGATCGATGTTCCCGGCCGACAGGTCTTCGAGCACGAGCAGCTCGTCGTCGGGCCAGGCAACGGGGCCCTGAGTTCCGGGCCGCGCGAGTACCCGCTCCGCGTCCGACGCAGCGCCGACACGGAGGACGAAGACATCCGTCTCCCTCGTGCCCACCTCCGCGTGCGCGATCGCGAGGCGCGTCCCGTCCGGAGACCACACAGGACGTCCGTTGAACCCCTCCGACGCAACCTCGGGCGTCCCCCCGGTGAGGAGGTCGAGGATCTGGATCTTCCTGGTCCCTGGGCTGTTGGCGGCCTCCCGAGCCTCGTACGCGACGAAGCGGCCATCGGGCGAGATCGCCACCCCCCCGAGAGGCCGGGGCGTGAACGGGACGGTGTCCGGGCGTCCCGAGCGATCCCGGAAGACGAGCTGGCGTTCCCCCTGTTCGATGTTCAGCGCGCGGGCAGCGCCCTGGAGGTACACGAGCGTACCGTTGCTCGACACGCTGTAGTCGTCGGCATCCTCACCGCCGTACCCGTCGAGGACGGGCACCGGCGGTCCCGTGACCTCGTGGCGGCGGAGATCGAAGGGGACCACGAAGAGGCTGCCCGTCGCCGGCCCGGAGTAGAGGATATGGCCCGTGGAGAGGTACTTGGGCCCACTCCCTTCGACGAGCCGGCGGACCGAGTCGCTCGCGAAGTCGATGACGTGGATCGCCCCGTCCCGATCGGCCAGCGCTCCGGAACCATCGGGGAGCATCTGCGGATCGATCCCGACCCCGCCGGCGAGCAGACGGGCGCCTCCCTCCCCGGTATCGGAGATCCCCCACGTGCCCCCTCCGCTCACGAAGACGATCGTCCCGTCCTCGCCCCAGTGCATGTCGTCCGGGCTGATCGAGTCGACCTCGAGGATAGGGACCGCGCCGCCACCGGACACCGGGATCTTGAGCAGCGCGCGGCGCGAGAGGTTGTAGAAGGCCAGCCACTGGCCGTCCGGCGAGAAGTCCATCTCCCCGGCCCCCTCGGTGCCTGGAACCGGGCGGAAGTCGGCCTCGTCGATGCGTCGGATCCAGAGGAGGTTGGGAGCGGCCGATCCCCTGATGGCGAACATCGTCCCGTCCTTCGAAACGGCGACGTCGCGTACGGTGCCCACCTCCGCAGGAACGCTCAGCTCGAGGACGACGGGTGTCGGGCCGGGCGCGCGACGCGACCCGAGCGCGGGCCAGAGCGTGGCACCGAGCAGGATCACGCTGAGTCCGGCCAGCGCCAGGGTGGCCCGCTTCCAAGGGCCCGGCGCCGAAGCCGTCTGGGTACCCTCAGCGGAGCCCTCGCCGTACCGGAAGCTCGTGTCCGTGATCGCGCGCACGAACCCCGACGCGGACCGGAACCGGTCCGCCGGCAGCTTCTCCAGCGCCTGCAGGACCGCGCCCTCCACGTTCGCCGGCACCGTCGCACGCACCGCCGTCGGGTGACGAGGCTTCTCCGTCAGGATCTTCCCCAGCACCGCCTGTGCCGTCGAGCCCACGTACGGTGGCTCGCCCACCAGCATCTCGTACAGCACGCAACCGAGCGCGTACACGTCGCTCGCCGCCGTGATCTCCCGGTCCCCCGTCGCCTGCTCCGGGCTCATGTAGTACGGCGTCCCCACGCTCAGACCCGTCTCCGTCAGACGCGCCCCGCTCGAGTTCGTCACCGCGATCGCGATCCCGAAGTCCGTCACCAGCGGCTCGCCACGGCTCAGCAGGATGTTGGCCGGCTTGATGTCCCGGTGGATCACCCCCTGCTCGTGCGCCACCGACAGCGCCGACGCCACCGCCGTCGCGATCCCCACCGCCTCGTCCACCGGAAGCTGCTTCTCCCGGTCGATCTTCTCCCGCAGCGTCTCGCCTTCGATGTACGGCATGACGAAGAAGAGAAAGCCGTCCGCCTCTCCCGAGTCGAAGAGCGGGAGGATGTGAGGATGCTGCAGGTTCGCCGTCGTCTCGATCTCGGCCAGGAACCGCTCCGACCCCACCACCGCCGCCAACTCCGGCTTCAGCACCTTCAGCGCGACCCTGCGGTTGTGCCGTAGATCCTGGGCCAGGTACACCGTCGCCATTCCCCCCACACCGATCTCGCGGTCGATGCGGTACCGGCCCTCGAGGGCGGCGCGCAGGCGGGCCACCCCGTCGGTCACCGGCCCGCCCCCGTGAGCCGCCTCAGCTCCTCGAACCAGTTCACCACCACCCAGACCACGCTGTCCGAGAGGTCCGAGCCCTCGTCGTCCACCAGGACCAGGGCCCGGCCCGTGCTCCGGTCCAGGTCCCACCCGGCGAGCCGCGGGACGCTCCAGGCGGTCTCGGTGCGAAGCGGGGCGGGTGAGCTCCCTTCCTGGAGTCCCGTCCGGAGGATCGACTCCCCGTCGGAACCCAGGTAGTAGAGGCTCCGGCCATCTCTACTCCAGGCGGGTCCCCCGCCCCCGGACTCCGAGATCCGCCATTTCCCGAGGGGATCGGGATATCCACGCACGAAGATCTCCGTCCGACCGGTCTCGGTGGAGGCGTAGGCGGCGAATCGGCCGTCGGCGGAGACCTCCGCGTCGGCCTCCCCGTACTCCGCGGCGAGGTAGGGCTCGGCCACGGCGCTGTCGGCCCAGGGGTTCACCCTGAAGACGTCGGGTTGATCGCCGAAGAGGAGTGAGGAATCCGCCGGCCAGTGGTAGGCATGTTGATCAGCGGGGAGGCGGAGGATGTGGCGCGGGAGAGAGGCGCCGTCGGACGCCACCATCCACAGGTCCTCGGCGTCGGTCCCGGGACCCTCGGAGGAGAACACGATCCAGGCCCCGTCGGGCGACCAGACGGGGCGATGCCCCCCCTCGAAGGTGAGCTGCTGGAGGCGCTCGGACCCCAGGTCGTAGACGTAGACCTGACGCTCATCCGTACGGATCCCGCCACCGCTGTTGAAGGCGATGCGGCGGCCGTCGGGGGCGAACCGTGGCTGCGGGGCGATGGCCTGGGGCGCCAACCGCACCGAGTCCACCGTGCCGTCGGGCGAGAGGACGAGAAGCCTGCGCCGGTTGGTCACCTCCGACCCGGTCCCGAAGATGAGGGTACCGTTGTCCGCCACGTGATAGTGTGCGGCGGAGGCGAGAGTCCGTATCTCGTCGGACACGGGAACCGGGTCCCCCGTGGCCTCCAGGGCCTCGAGATCGAAGGGCAGTGCGAAGAGCCCGCCTTCGGGATGGACGTAGAGGATGTGACCCGTGGGAACGTACCGGGGGCTCACCCCCTCCTCCACCAGTCGCTTCCACTCTCCGGAGGAGAGATCCAGGAGCGCCACGCTGGTGGGCTCTCCCGTGAAGAGCACGCCCACCCCACCCGGCAGGAGATCGGGGTTCTGGGCGACGCCCACCTCCAAGGTGAGGATCTTCTCGGCGTCGCCCCCCGTTTCGCTGACCCGCCAGAGGGATCCTGACGACTCGAAGACGATCGTGCCGTCGTCCCCCCAGTCCGGGTCCTCCGCAACGATCCCCGCTTCCCGGACGAGGGTGAGGGGCGAGCTACCGGAGAGCGGCGCCTTGTATAGAGCACCTTCACGCACGAAGGCGATCCACTGGCCGTCCGGGGAGAAGGCGGGGCCCTCTCCCCACTGCGCACCCTCCGTACCGGGCAAGAGTTGGAAGTCCGCCTGCCCGGCGTCCCGGACCATCACCCCGGCCTCGGACATGAGGGCCATCCTGGACCCGTCCGCCGAGATCCGCGGGTTGCGCCAGTTCCACAGGCGATCGGGATCGAGGGGGAGGGTGGCCCGCACAGGGGGCTGGGGGACGGCCCCCGTCGAGCCCCCGCGGACCCATGCCTGGACGGCGAGGAGCGCGAGGACTGCGATCATGCCCACGGCCACCCTCGAGCGGGTGTCGGACAGCCACGATTCCCGCACCGACGCCGTGACGGGCCCGGCGCCCGAGGGGATCGTCCGTCGGGGCACCACGGCGTGGGTGAAGGTCGGGTCTTCCAGCGCGTCCTTGAACGCCCGGGCCGTGTCGAAGCGGTCCGCCGGAAGCTTCTCGATGGACTTCATCACCGCGGCCGCCACATGCGGAGGCACCGTCCGGCGGAGCTCGGTGACGTCCCGGGGGTCCTCGGTGAGGATCCGGACCAGGACGTTCTGTGCGCTGGGCCCCGTGTGGGGCGGCTGTCCCGCCAGCATCTCGTAGAGCACGCACCCCAGGCTGTAGACGTCGGAGCGGGCCGTGAGATCCCGATCCGCGCTGGCCTGCTCCGGGCTCAGGTAGTGGGGCGTGCCCAGGCTCAGCCCCGTCTCGGTCATCCGCCCCCCGCCCGCGGCGCTGATGGCCAGGGCGATGCCGAAGTCCGCCACCACCGGCCGGCCGTCGTGGAGGAGGATGTTCGCCGGCTTGATATCCCGGTGGATGATGTCGTTGCGGTGGGCGTAGTCCAGGGCGTCGGCGACGTCCCGGGCGATCCGCACCGCCTCCTCCACTCCCAGCTGCCCTTCCCGTTCGATCCGCCCCCGCAACGTCTCGCCCTCGATGAAGGGCATGACGTAGTAGAGGAAGCCGTCGGCCTCTCCGGAGTCGAAGAGAGGGAGGATGTGGGGGTGCTGCAGGTTGGCCGTGGTCTTGATCTCGGCCAGGAAGCGGTCGGCGCCCAGGACGGCGGCGAGCTCGGGCCTGAGGACCTTGAGGGCGACGTTCCGCTCGTGCCGGACGTCCTCCGCGAGGTAGACCGAGGCCATGCCACCCTCGCCCAGCTTGCGCCGGATCCTGTAGCGGTCCGCCAGGGCGGCGGTGAGGCGGTCGGGGGGATCGGTCACGATCTCACCTGGCGATGGACTCCTGACGATCGGTGATCCGGCTCTTGGGGAGGCCAAGATCCGCCGCGCGCCGTACCGTTGGCAAGTCGGGCGAGACCAGGGAAGGTAGGCGCGGTCCGCTGCCGCTCGGGTCACGTCTCCCTCCGCCGGCCCCCCACCGGCACCGGCCAAGGCGGATGCGTAGCCCTACGTACGTGCCGGAACCGACCCTCGGTGGCAGTCTTCTCCTCGAGCCCGATCCGGATCGGTGACCGCCGAGATCCGGGGCGGCTGTCGACATCCACACGCACACAAGGAGATGCCATGCCGATCTCGAGCCCTGGCCGCCGTCGGAGTCCGCACCGGAGACGCGGGGTGACTCTGGTGATCACGGCGGCCGCGTGGGGGTGCGGGGGCGGCGACTCTCCAGCGGGCCCCGATGGGCCCGAAGGACCCGTCGACGGCCAGTTGGTCGTGGCCTACTCGGCGACGGGCCCCACGCGGGACTGGACGGGAATCGAGGTCGAGGTCCATCCCCGGTTCGCCGGAAACGGTCCCGGGTATCTGGGGAGGCTCGGTGAGCTCGAGGACAGTGTCCTCTCAACGTACATGTGGGAGGGGTCGTACGATCTGACGTTCCTGGGGCTCGCGAGCCGCTGCAGCCTGGAGGCGCCGGCGATCGTGGAGATTCGCGGCGGATCGACCGTGCGGGTCGAGGCCCGGGTCACCTGTGGTCCCGCCGCGGAGGTGACGGCGCCCGGCCGCATCGGGGCCTCCGGTGGAGTTCTGGTGGTCGCGGCGGACGCAACCGACGTCACGACGTTCCTCACCTCGGAATTCGACAGCCACATCGCCTTCCTGGATTGGTGCCCGGACGGCCAGATGCTCGTCGCCCAGACGTCCGGGATCGGCTGGGCGGCACTGAATCTGGCCCGGGCACCGGTCTGGCACCTCCAGGAGATCCCGCTACCGGACTCCGTCCGCCTCGGCCTCGTGCCCAGGAGGTCGGTCTCGATGAATCGGGCGTGCGACTCCGTCCTGTGGGAGATGAGCCCGGGTGGGGAATCCGGGATCATGGCGGTGTCCCTGGATGGTGACTTCCAGGCATGGTGGCCCGGACTCGCCTACGCCCAGTGGTCACCCGTCGACGACCGGATCGTGGGAGAGCAGACGTTGGGTGAACAACGGATCGTGGTCCTGGACGGGGAGTCCGAGCCCGTCGACCTGGGGATCGGCGGCTGCCCGGACTGGTCCCCCGACGGCAACCGGATCGTCTACAGCCAAGGTGGACAGATCATCGTCGCCCGGGCAGATGGCCTGGGGATCGTCCGGGAGTACACGGTCGATCACGGGGTGGGACATTGCCCGCGATTCTCGCTGGACGGGGAGTGGATCGCGTATCTCCAGGGCTCGGAGCGCAGCATCGACGACGGTCGGCTGGTTCCCGATGCCGACGGTCTGTTCGTACTGCGGGTGGAGGATGGAGTCACGTACCACCTCCTGGGGCACCGGGCCTCGGAGGAGTCTCGCCCCGCACCCGTCGCCTGGGTCCCCGAGGCGGCGGAGTTGACCCCGGGCGGTTGAGCACCATCCCGATCTCGCTCACGTGGCTGGAAAGGGTAGGCGGGACACGTGATCCGAATCCTCCATCCGCGCTCCGACCGCGCCCGGGAGAGGCGGTGGCGGGATCCCCCCACAGGCGATCGATTGGACGACACGATGGCGCGTGCTCAGGGCGCGGGCCACCGTGTCGCCGCCCCCGCGCGTGGAGTCGCCATGATGAGCTCGCTGCTACGTCCCGCGGCGTTGGTCTGCCTCGCCGCCATGCTCGCACTCGCCCACCCCGCC
>DATHRY010000380.1:0-16323 GCA_035464715.1 Longimicrobiales bacterium | reverse complement strand
ACTGACGCCGGGTCCCGTCCCTGCTCTCGGAGCAGATCGACGCGGCATCGGCTCTGCATCCGGAGGCGTGCCGACGCTGGCCTCCGTGCGACGCCCTCCGGACCGTGCTGCCGTTAACGAGGACGGGGACGTGTCACATGACGCCGCGGAGGATCATTCTGGCGCCTCGTCCGAGGCGGCACGTGCCTCGGGGAGGCGACCCAGGGCCGTCTCGATCGCCCTCAGCAGGGGGATGCCCTCCTCGTACGTCCCGAGCAGAGAGTTCAGTCGGGCCGTGTCGTCCGCGTCGTGGCTCAGGAAGTTGGTGGCTTCGGCATGGTGCGCCCGCGCGCGCTCCCGAAAGCAGGATGTAGTCCCTCAGCCGGGCGCGCAGCTCGGGGTTCGTCAGCAGGTCGAGACGATCCGATTCGCGGATCTCGTCGAGGACCGGCAGATCGTGCCCTTTGACCCAGCATGATCATGGGGAGCCGGGGCCGGCTTCTCAGTCAGCGCACTGGTCTCCGGGCCCCGAGCGCTGCAGGATGTGCACCGACCTCGGGTGGAGACGCAGGGAGACGCTCGCCCCGCCGCCGTCGGGACGAGGACGCGACACCGAGAGAACTCGGCGAACCAAGGAGTCATTCCATGCGGTTGTCATTTCCCACCCGCCCCTCTTCCGTCCTGGCCTGGACAGTTGTGGTCGCGGGTTGCGCCGACCACCAGGAGCGAGCCTCAGCCCGCGAGGGCCTGCAACCTTCGGATCCAAGCCCCTACCTCTACGTCTGGGCCGGCGACGCGGATCGAAGGGAAGGCGATCAGGACTTCCTGATCGTGGTCGATGCAGACCCGGACAATGGCTCATTCGGGGAGGTCATCTCCACCGCACCGGTCGGATCGACTGGGAGCCGGCCGCACCACGCGGAGCCGGTGGCGCCGCAGGACGGGCTGCTCTTCGCCAACGGGTTCGCAGGGGACCGGACGTTTCTCTTCGATCTCGATTCACCGAGCCAGCCGGTCGTCGCGGGGGAGCTGGAGCTCCCGCCCGACTACAACTTCCTGCACACCTTTCTCCGAATGGAGAATGGGCATGTCCTGACCACCGCGCAGGAAGGTGGGCGTGACAACCCCGGGACCGTTGGAGGGCTCGTGGAGTTCGATGCGGAAGGAGGGTTCGTTCAGGCGGGTTCGGCGGCTGCGGAGGGCTACGAGACCATCCGCCCGTACGCCATCGATCTCTTTCCGGAGACCGACCGCGTGCTGAGCTCCAGCTTCTCCATGAAGCTCGAGCGCTCGGACAACGTCGTTCAGCTGTGGAGGCTCTCCGATCTCACGCTCCTTGCGACCGTTCCTGTTCCGGAGATCGATCAGGCCACCGATCCTCCGTGCTACCTGGACGAATGGGTCGACGGGGACGACTGCACCGTCGACCGGGTTGCCGGTCACGACCGGACGTTCGAGATCCGTCGGCTCACTCAGGACCTGGCGATCCTGAACACGCTGTCCTGCGGCTTCTATGCCGTCTCCGGCATTCAGTCCGGTACTCTCGAGCTCGAAGCCATCATGAACTGGCCCGACATGGTGCTCTGTGGAGTGACGACGGTCGTGGGGGACTACTACATCGTCCCGGTCGGCGCGAGCGACCGGGTGATCAGCGTGGATATCTCGGCCCCCCTGCACCCCGTTCCGGTGGACACCGTCTACGTGGGTGAAGGGTTTCGCCCGCACTGGGCTCAGGTGGATCCCGGCACGAATCGGTTCATACTCACGGGAAACGGTCCGTCGGGGCCGATGGTGCGACTCTACCACGTGGACGCGGAAACCGGCGCGATCACGCCGGATGAAGGGTTCGGGGCCCTGGACATGAACCGCGAGGTGTGGCCCCACGGTGCCACGGGTCCGGCGGCACCCCATGCGGCCCTGTTCGGACGTTGAGTTCCCGGACATCCTGCGGGAACCGAGCCGCCCGCAGGACCCGTGACCTTCGCGCCTCCGTGTGCATTGCTGCAATTCGAATCGCCCGCCATGCGTACGATCGATGCGAAGGAGTTCAGTGGATCGGGGGCTCGGCTCCTGTCCAGAGTCACGCGATGCCGGAGTGTCTTCATGCGCCGCAGAGAACGCCGCCTGGCAATCCTGGGTGGAATGCTCATGGCCCTTACCACCGGGTGCGGAACGACCGACCTGTTGGGACCCGAGGCCGCGCAGGGAATCGTCGGGAAGGTCCTGATCGGTCCGCAGTGCCCCGTGCAGCCCCTCGACGACCCATGCCCGGACCTTCCCTATGAGGCGAACATCGAGGTCCGTCGCCGAGGGGGAGGGCTGGTCACGCGCGTGCGGTCGGGTCCGGACGGCACGTTCCGGGTCGGGCTCCGGCCCGGACTATACACTCTTCAGCCGGAGTCCGGCGATCCGTTCCCGATTGCGCAGGCCCGGGATGTCGAGGTGCGGGCCGACGAGTACGTCGAGGTGACCATATCCTTCGATACGGGGATTCGCTGACGTCCATCGCACGAAGGACTTTGTGGAGCCGCCGGACGATCACGACCGGGCCGCGTTCAGGCCGCCGATGATCTTCTTCTCCGACGCCACGTCGAGCACGCGCAGCATCCGGTGCGCCTCGGCTTCGGCGAGCTCGCGTCCCAGGGAGGTGATGTCGAAGGTGCGCCGTCGGCGGTCCGCCCCGGGCTCGCCCTCGACCTCAGCGATGAGGCCGTCGCCGAGCAGTCGCTGGAGCCCGGCGTAGAGGCTGCCGGTGCCTGGCTTCAGCGCGCCATCGGTCTGAGCCTCGATCTGCTGCATGAGCGCGTAGCCGTGCTGCGCTCCGTCGGCGAGCGCCAGAAGAATCGCCATCGAGAGCGGGGAGAGCGGGAGGAGGTCGTCGAGCGGCATGGAGTCCTGCGCATGTATTCCGATGATCGTAATAGTCCGATGGCCGGAATATTCCGCTCGGCGGACGAATTGGCAAGGGCGCCGGCCTGTTGTGAGGGCAGCCTGTGCGCCGGCGTGGTGGGAAGGTGGGTCATCCGGAACGCGCCTTGCCCGAGTCGAGCGAGGCCGTCCAGTTTGTTGACGGTTCGATCTTCGGACGGACTGGACGGTTCCGTTCGCTGCGGCTCACTTCGGTGAAGCACGGCCGTGTTGGGGCGGCGCCGGCAACGACAAGCGGTTATGTGAAATGCAGGTACTCACATAGATAGTGCAGCACAGGCGTGGCCCACGGGAGGATAGGAATCATGATCTCGTTGCCGGCGGTCTTGAGGGTGGTGCACCTCCTCGGCGTGGCGCTGGGACTCGGTTCTGCCACAGCGAAGCTCACGCTCCTCCTCCGGTGTCGGGCCGATCACGAATTCGTGACGGTCTTTCTCGAGGTCACCAGGCTCTTGACCCGCCAGATCGTGCTTGGCCTGGTCCTGTTGGTGGTGTCTGGCATCGGCTGGATCCTCCTTGGGTACCCCTTCACGCCTCTCCTCGTCACGAAGCTCGTTCTCGTGGGGGCAATGTTCGTGATGGGCCCGATCATCGACAATGTGGTCGAGCCCAGGTTCAAGGAGTTGGCTCCCGGGACAGGCGAGGCACCGTCACCCGAGTTCGTGAGAGCTCAAACGCGGTACCTGGGACTCGAAATGGCTGCCACCGCCATGTTCTATGTGATCGTTGTGCTGTGGGTGATGGCCTAGCTCGATCAGTCCTTCGCGCCACTTCGGGCGGGGGCCCGTCGGATGAACTACAGTAGCTCGCTGCTGACGCGGTCGACTCGCGGGGTCCGGAGCACTCGCCTGGTATGTCGTTGGTCGCGCAGCGGAGGTTCGGGCTTGTCGCGGCGTCTTCCCAACGTGCGTGCATGGACAGATTGAAGCTCGAAGGGTGGCTTGGGCGGTACGGAAGGGCTTGGGAGGGACGCGACCCAGAGGCCGCCGCCGCTCTCTTCGAGGAGGATGCCGAGTATTTCGAGACGCCGTTCGAACCGCCCTTACGGGGGCGTGACGAGATCCGGCGTTACTGGAGAGGCGCGACGAACTCCCAGCGCGGCATCTCCTTTTCGCACGAGGTTCTGTCGGTCACCGGCAGCATCGGCGTGGCGCGCTGGAGGGCCGAGTTCAGCCGGATTCCCACAGGACAGCGGGTACGGCTCGACGGGGTATTCGTCTTGACGTTCAACGAGACCGGACTGTGCAGTGTTCTTCGCGAATGGTGGCACTCGGATCCGGAGGTGCCAGACGCCTAGCTGGACTTCGTTGCCCGGGTGGTACGGAGCGCTCTCTGCAGGTGGAGCGATCGCGCGGAACTCGCATCTGGCGTCTCAGCGAGGGTAACTCCAGCGTCGGATCTGACCGGACAGCCGGGGTCGGTACTTGCAGGCACCGGATTCGGACGCTGAGTAGCTTCGGGGTCGGCTCCGCTTCCCTGATGATCTGAAGGTGAGAGGGATCGAGGACGAGGCGACCCGCATTGGCGTTCTGGATCGACACGTCCGCTATGGTGACGTCGTCCACGTCCTCCCCGAGAATGCCACTGGCGTGGGTGTCTCGGATCTCGATGCCCTCGAGCCGAACGCCCTCGGCCAGGACCACACCGACCCCGTCGTTCACGTCCCCACTCGTGTTGGTGATCACGGGACGGAGAGACGCATCGCGGGCGCCTCGCAGGACCTGCCGGGGCTTCAACCGCAAGCCCCCGTCCAGGCCGGCGGGACCAGGCAGCAGGATGATGAAGTCTCCCGGCGCGCTCGCCGCCTCCACCCGCCGGGCCGAGCCGAACGGAGAGTCGGCATCGAGCCCGGTGCCGGTCGCACCCGCCTGAACGAACCAGGTCCGGGGCGTGGCCGGGAGGCTCGAGGGCGCCTGGCCCTGTCCGGGTTGCGGACTCGTCATGAGCAGGAGGACCGGGAACCAGCGACGGAAGCCACGCGACATACACGATCCACCGGATGCGAGGAGGTACGAGCCCAGCACGAGAACCGCCCTACCGGGCGACGTCCTCGAGGCGTGAGGCGAGCTCGAGGATGTTGTCACCGAGCTCTTCCGTTGCGTCCCCGAGGGTTTGATCCCGGACGATGCGCTCGATCAGGAGGTTCGAGTACCTCGTCGAGCCGGCGAACGCGGATACGTCCAGGTCCTCTGCGGGCGGCGTGCCGAGCTCTCCGGCCCAGGGGAGGAAGCCCGCCAGACTGGCGTGCTCGTAGTAGTAGGGGCTCATCTGATCCTCCCAGAAGTCGAGCGCAGCCTCCTGACGCACGGACTCCTGCTCGAGAAGTCGGGCGTAGCGGAGGATCTCCCGCCGGATCTCCTCGGACCGGACGAGCTCCATGCCCCCGGCCGTCAGCAGATCGTCGAGAGCGCCACGTTGGTAGCTCATGCGCCTGTAGGGGCCGACCTGCAGCAGCATGCCGTTGACCTCGTCGGTCCCGATCTGGTCGCCCGGCCGGGTGTGCACGACCTCGGCGAGGTACGTCCGCCCCTCCTCCACCCGTGTGCGTGTGCGCTCCAGCTGGGCAGCGACGAGCTCGGAGTTCGCCAGCAGCTCTTCCCTCAGGGCCACCAGGTAGGCGGCCTCCACCCGGGCCGCGTCCTGGCCGTTGGCCCACGAATCCGCGGCGAGCGCCAGCAGGACGCCGAACAAGACCGCCAGACCCTCCAGGAGCAGTTCCCGCCACTTCCTCCGAAGGGTGCCGCCCAGTTCGGTCATTCCGGTGCTCGTGTCGAGTGTGGACCCACTCCGATGGCGGAACCTCGAGAGGTGGTTTGCGCAGCGCAACAAGGGGAAGCACCCGGATACGGTCCAGGAAGGTGGCGCGTCCTGGACAACCGTGGCCCCCCGCCCCGGCGCTGAGAGCCCTTCGCCCTGACTGGCTCCCTCCCCGTGGGTAGATGACTCTGGCACAGAGCGGGCGGGCGACCGTAGCGTGCCCGGGTGAGCCGTACTGCGGAGAGGTCCCGAAGCCCGCGAACGTCATCGGACATGATTTCGGTATCGTACCTTGGGCAGGTGTCTCAGGAAGGAGGTGCCTCACGGTGAGTGAGAGGAGCGGCCCTCGGCTTTCGACGGTCCTGGAGGTGGTCAGCGCCGCCGCCGTCGTCGTGTCGCTGATCTACGTGGCGATCGAGATCCGGCACAACACCGAGGCGGTCCAGTCGGCCACCTACCAGGAGCTTGTGGCTGCCTCCGACGAGTTCCTCCTAGTTCTCGCTCAGGACCCGGAGTTGACTGGGATCTGGATACGAGGCGACGAAGATCCTGCGCTTCTGGACGCCGTTGAAGCCCAGCGATACTGGTGGATCGTCCGCACCTATCTGCGGAACATGGAGCACGCGTTCCGCCAGCATGAGCGCGGCTCACTCGGCGACCTCGAGTGGGATCTCTACTCGAGCATGGTCTGCAGGCCCTGGCCAGAAGGCCGTCGGCTGAGCTGGCCGAGTCACTCTCCCACGCTCAGTCCGGACTTCGTCTCATTCGTGGAGTCCTGCCAGGACCTCGGTGCGGAGATCAGGGATCGAGACGGTTCCTAGCCGATCGTCTCGAATGGCTTTCGAGTGCCAATCAGCATGGGCGAATGCGTCCAGGGTCATGTCGGATGGCACTGGGCCTCCGGCTCAGGCTATTCGGCCCTCGACCCATCCGGTCTTTCTCAGCCTCGTGGCAGAATTGGCGTATCGGCCACGGTGCGGGCTATGCTCCATGGGACGGGACCGCCAAGCCGGTGCAGCGGCCTTGGATCGTCATGTGAAGATCGAGTCAAGACGATGGGGCTGAGTGAATTGTAGAATTCTCATTGGCAATGGACGGAAGCGAATACCTGATAGTCATCGCTGAAATCGCGGTCGCATTTGCTGGCTTCACGAGTATCGTGGCTGTCTTCCAGCAACGGCGGAAGGACTGGTCTGCCCTGCAGGCGCACCGCATCAATGTGATGCTGCAGTACGGATTGCTCGGAGTGGCACTGGCTCTTCTCCCGATGCCACTGGTGGCGATCGGAGTAGCCGAGAAGGATGTGTGGCGACTCTCCAATGGTCTCGCGGGGGTCTTGAACCTGGGACACGCCACGGTCTTCGTGATTCCCAAGTACCGAAGGCTGGCGCGGGAGGGTGCGCTGGGGATCCGACCGGGGCTGATGAAGGCCTCGACAGTGGTCGGGTACGCGCTGATCGCTGTCGTGCTCCTCACCGCGGCGGGGCTGGTTCCATTGGATCAACGGGGCGTGTATTTCGTTCTGCTGCTGTGGCTGCTCTCGATGTCGGGGATGATGTTCGCGTTGCTGGTGACTACGGTGTCCGAACCGGAGCGAACGGCGGACCCCCGGTCGACAAAGGGGGAGGACGCCTCGACACGCTAGATCTAGGTCCTCGAGACCGCCCCCGGACTTGCGGCCAGGTATCTGCCCACGGAGAGCATCGGGAGAGCACCAGTGGGGAGGCCGGTCTGGGCCGCGCCCCACCCCGCCAGTTGCCGCCTCCCTTCACCGCCGCTCACTTCAGTTGACGGTCGGCCCTCGTTGCGGCCGCACCGGCGACGCAAGACGTCATGCCACAGTCGTCCCGCTCCAGGACCCTGGAGTCTCCATCGAGTGTTCCGCTCCGAGCGATACCTCAGCCCGTGGACGCTGACGGGCCAGCTCCCGCCTCCGCGGATCGAGACTGCGCGCCTCGTCCTCCGCTGTTGGGAGCCCGCCGACGCGCCCCGCTTCCGGTCCGCGCTGCGGGCCAATCGCGAACACATCGGCGCCTGGATCCCTCCGGTCCGGGACGAGCCCTCCGACCTGGCCGCCCTCAAGCGGAGGCTCGCTCGATTCCAGTCCGAGTTCCACGCGGGCGTGGGCTTCGTCTACGCGCTGTTCGATCCCGACGAAGTGCAGGTCCTGGGTGAAGCCGGCCTGATGCCGCGGCGGGGTCCGGGCACGCTGGAGATCGGATACTGGGTTCACGTCGAGCACGTCGGGCGGGGGCTCGCGACGGAGGCGGCGCGCGCGCTTACCGCAGCCGGCCTGGCCCTCCCCGACGTGAATCGCATCGAGATCCACTGCGACCGTGCGAATGCTCCGAGCGCTGCGGTGCCTCGGAAGCTGGGGTATCATCTCGTGCCCCCCTCCGATCCCGACCAGCGGGACTCGCTCGTGTTCGCGCTCGAGGCTGTCGGTGACGATCGACGGTGACATGGGGGTCATCTTCGGGACGACCGAGCTTCACCTGCGTTCGGCCGACGGGACCGAGCAGACGGCGGCCTATCGCTACACCTCCGTATTCGTGAAGCGGAACGACGAGTGGCGGTTGTTCGCCCTGCAGATGGATCGGCTCGCAGCCCGGGAGTAGCATCCCTCGGCCCTCCGAGTCGGGCGGGCCGCCACAGGATCGCCAATCCCCGCGGACGGCCCGACGGGGGCAGCGGGGCGCTCCGCCACGCCGCTGCCCCGCGGGCCGTCCCTTCGGCCAACCGGGTCAGAGCGCCCGGTGCTAGGGCCTCACGACCCGAGCGCCTTCACGATGCGCACGCCTCCTCCCGGGTGAGGGGCACACCGCCGGACCCGCCTCCGCATCGTACGCTCGGGAGGCGGTCTGGCGGTACTTCCTGGAGCATCTGCCGCCGGGGAGCTGACTCCCCGCCGGATCCGAGGGGTTCCCCGCGGGGGCCACCCGTATCAGGCCGGGCACGCCGGGAACCATGCGGTTGCCGACGCCGCCCACTACGTTCGCTCCGGGAGAGCCCGGTCTCAGCGAGCCGGTACAACCGATTCATCCGGGAGACGAGCGTGGAGACCAGTGCGGTTCGGAGGGGAGTCACGGAGCTCGCACTGATCGTCGTCGGTGTGCTCGTCGCGTTCGGCCTCGAGGCGTGGTGGAGTGACCATGGCGAGGCTCGAGCCATGACCGAGTCGCTTCGAGCGATCAAGATGGAGTTCGAGGCGGCGGATAGTGTGATCGGACGGTTGGAGGCCGACCATCGAGAGAACGTCGAAAAGTTCACCGCCCTCTCGCGTTTGTTGGGGACGGATCGATCCGACGCGGCCGCGGACTCGGTTCTCCGGCTGAGCGCACCCCTCTGGACCTTTCAGACCTTCACCCCGACGATGCCGGCCTACGCGGAGTTCCTGGCCGGGGGCGGTCTGACCAACCTCCGCCGTGAGAACTTGAGCGACGCGCTCTTCACGTACGAGCTGCAGCTGAAAGCCAACCGCGACTTCGACGACTACCTCCGGACCAGCATGATGATGTCGTGGGAGCCGGTTCTCTCGAGCCGCATTCCCTTCGGGGATCTGGCCGAGGACCTTCCCGAGGCGCTCCGTCTCATGACCGCTCCCGGGCTGCTGGCGGCGGACCTGGAGTTTCGCAACCTCATCGGGGTCCGGATCGTCGTTGAAGGGGGGCTCCTGATGCGGCGTGAATCACTCCGTGCCGCGGTCCGTGACGTACTGCGGATCCTTGGATAGACCGGACCGTCTGGTCGGCCCGACCGCGCTGAGGGCGCCACCGTGAGCGGGAAGGGGCTCCGACAGAAGTCGCCCCGCTCCGGCGTCATAGGGCAGGAAGGAGACCGCCCTAACGACCCCAGTGTGGCGAGCCATAGGACCCCGGCGCGGCATCGGTGATCTGGATCACGTCGCTGCCGTCGGGCCGCATCGCGAAGATCGCCCACCCGGTGTTCGCCCGATCCGACGAGAACGCGATCCAGTGGCCGTTCGGCGACCACGTGGGCGATCGATCCCAGGCCGGGTGGTTGGAGATGACCGTGAGGCCCGACCCGTCGAAATTCACCACGAGGATCTCCCTATCCCCTTGGATGGCCAGGCGATCGCCCGTGGGGGACCACGCGGCCTTTTGGCCGACGCCCTCTTCCGTGACGGGGGTGTCATCGGAACCCGATTCGTCGATGGTGCGGATCTGAGAGGTTCGCGTTCCGTAGGCGATCCGCTGTCCGTTCGGGGACCACTCGGGGTAGAGCTCGCTCGAGAAGAGTGTCTCCGTGAGTTGGGTCAGGCTGGTTCCATCGGCGTCGACCACGAAGAGGTCGAGACTGTTGGTCCCCCACGCAGAGAACACGATCTTCGTTCCGTCGGGCGACCAGGAAGGGTGGCTCGCAGTGTGTCCCGGATCCCCGGAGACGGTCGACGTGAGCTGCTGGGCGTTCGATCCATCGTCGTTCATCACCCAGACCTGGCCGTCGTGGATGAAGGCGATCCGAGTTCCGTCCGGAGATAGCCGCGGACCGATGACGACGGCCTGGTCGGTCTCGGGCGACTGGTACCGAAGCGAGTCCATCCCCGATCCGTCAGCGTTCATGATGAAGATCGTGATGCCTGACGCGTCCTGGGATCTGGACTGGAAGACGATCCGGCCTTCGAGGTCGCGGACGTCTGGTGTCGGATCGACCATTGGATCGTCGCCGCACGACCCCATCGACAGAGCGATCAGGCCCCAGACGAGTGCGGAAGTGAGCGGCCGACCGTGGAGGGGGGGATCATGTGGCGGCCTCGGGAAACCATGGTACGAGGGTCGCAAGGTGGGCTTCCGGTTCGAGGGTGTGAAGGTGCCCCCAAACAGCCCCGATCCGCCCTGATCGGCAACACGTACGGTTACGTAGGCGGCTGACCCACAACGGGCCGCCCTGGTGGAGACCTATCCAGACGAGGTCGGCGTAGCCGCGGATCAGGCCCAGAAGGTCCGGCCGGCCGGGTTCTTACCGGCCCCGACCCTGCGAGTGCCGCTTCGGCTGAATACGTTCGCTCCGGTGACGCACGGCTCTGGTGGGCCGCGCCGGCGTCCTCCGAGACGTCGTGGGATCCTGGACATCCGAGCGTGCGAGGACTGCGTGAGAAGAGGAGCGAACTTCGGGGGATGGGCGGGGGTGGTGCGAACGGTCGGCCGGCGGAGGGTCCCCGGCGGGGCAGGGCTCGCACGATGTCTCGTCCGGGACGGACTCGTTCTCGCCGCCCTCTTCGCCTCGCCGATGCACGCCTCCGGTCAGGCGCTCCCCGAGGCCCGGATCGGCCCCGTCGTGGATTCCATCCTCGAAGCCGCTGCAGGAGACGACGGACCGGGCCTCGGTGTGGTCGTGGTGCGGGACGGGCGGACGGTGTTCGAGGGCGGTCGGGGGCTGGCCAGCGTGGAGCACGGCGTCCCGATCGGTCCGGACACGCGCTTCCACCTGTACTCGGGGAGCAAGCAGTTCACGGCCTTCGGGGTCACCCTGCTGGAGGCGGAGGGGCGCCTCTCCCTGGATGACGAGGTCCGGGACCACCTCCCCGACTTCCCGGACTTCGGGGTGCCCGTCACCCTCCGCCACCTGCTGCACCACACCTCCGGGATCCGGCAGCACACGACGCTGCACTCCTACACGGTTCCCAACGACGTGGAGGTCCTGGACCAGGCGCGTGCCCTTCAACTCATCTGGAACCAGCGGGACCTGAACTTTCCCCCGGGGACGAAGTTCGGCTACAGCGACTCGGGCTACGTCGTCCTCGCGCGCATCATCGAACAGGTGACGGGCACGCCGTTCCCGGAGTGGATGGCCGAGAGCGTCTTCCAGCCGCTGGGGATGGACCGGACGCTCGTCGTGACCGACTTCCGCACGGTGGTCCTCGACCTCGCTCTCCCCTATGCCCCCACACCCGACGGGCTGGAGCGGGGGATGGCCATGTTGACGACCTTCTATGGCGGTACCGGGGTCTATTCCACACCCCGGGACCTGGGCCGCTGGCTCGGCTTCCTGGCGTCGGACGAGGCCGGGCCCATGATCTCCCGGATGGAGGAGCCGGGGGTGCTGGTCGGTGGGGACACGCTGGGCTGGGGTCGAGGCCTGATCCTGGACGAGCTCCCCGACGGCGTACGCCGTGTGTGGCACGGCGGGGACGGCCACGGCTACAAGATGTGGATCGGACGCTATCCGGATCTGGGGCTGGGGATCGCGGTCCTGAGCAATTCCGAGGCACGGGGAGCCGGCACCATCGCCCACGCCATCGCCGAAGCCCTGGACGTCAGGGCCCGGGACGGAGATGAGCCCTCCTCGCCCACGGAGGACCTCGTGACGCTGAGCCCGGCTCTACTCGAGGCCTACGCCGGTGTGTACCGGCTCGAGGGCCCCACCGAGCTCCAGACGTTCGAGCGGTGGACGACCCGGCAGGAGAACGGCACCCTCGTTCTGGATCCGAACGGCCGCGGCTCCGTCCCGCTGGTGGCGTTGGACGACACCCTCTTCGGATTCCCGGGGATCCCCGTGACCCTGGCCTTCCACCGCAGGCAGGGCCATGCCGGAGACAGCGTCACGGTCGCCGACCCCACGGGCTCCTGGTCCGGCGTGCGCCTGGGCGCCTCGGGCTACGTGGCGGACCCCGCCGCGCTGAGGGAGTTGGAGGGAGCGTACTACAGTCGGGAGCTCGATACCGCGTGGGGGCTCGAGGTTCGCGACGGGGTTCCCACCATGGTCCACCTGGAGGCCGCGGATCATCGCCGACGATCCCCGATTCCCCTCGTGTCCGTCGCCCGGGACCGACTCATGTCCCGGTCGAACCGTTTCTGGGTGGTGGACGTGGTCCGGGACGAGTCGGGTGCCGTGACACATCTCCTGGTCGGCAGTTCATGGGGGAAGCTCTCCGGGCTTCGCTTCGACCGCGTGCGGGACTGACACCGGGTCCCTGCATTCGGGGGGAAGGCCCACTACCACGCCCGACGAGGTCCAGGGGCGACGGCCGGTCAGGGACACGCTCGCCTGGTGCGCCTGGAAGCGCGAACGTCCGCAGGCCGATAGAATCCCCGTCGTTCCGGGCGGTTGTCGATCCGGGTCGGCCTCAGGAGGCACCAGTGAGCGCGAAGGGCATTCCAAAGCTCAAGATCCTGGTCGAGGGCGGCGTCATCGTCGTCTCGATCCTCCTGGCGTTCGGAATCGACGCGTGGTGGGACGGGCGCATCGAGCGGAAGCAGGAACGTGAGGTGCTCGCGGCGATCGAGGCTGACTTCCGGGACCATCTCGACGTCCTCGCGTCGGCCCGCGAGCACAACGAGGAGAGGTTCGCCGAGGCTCGCCTCCTCCTGGAGGTGACCGGACCCGACGCGTCATCGATCCCCGGGGAGGTGCGTCAGGTATTCGCGGACTTCGACAGCTACCGTCCCGTGCGGCTCCGCGGGGGTGCCCTGGAGGCGTTGGTCGGTGCAGATGGGATCGGGATCATCAGCAGCCTCGAGCTTCGGGCCGCTCTCTCGGAGTGGACGCAGGCGAAGGTCCGTCTCGCCGAGCGCAACCTGTATCTCGAACGCCAGGCGAGCGCACTGAGTGACTACCTGCGGACCCGGATTCCGGTTGGACGAGACGCGATCGGTGCGGGTCCGAGTCGGTTCGGCGGGGGACTGGACGACCTCGCCCGTGACCTGGAATTCGAGAACCTGGTGGCGTATCGCGGCGGGGCGAGTGAGCTCATTCTCCACGACATCGAGGTGCTGGAGGAGATCGCCGAGCGGGTTCTGTCGCTCGTGGCGACGGGAGACAACCCACAGGGCATGGCGACGGCGATGACGACCACCACGGGAGAACAGCGGACGTGAGCAACGGGGGATCACCGAGATCCGTCCAGGTGCGTCGTCTCCTGACGGAAAGCTCCGTCATCGTCTTCAGTGTGTTGGTCGCGTTCGGGCGATCGACCTCGGGAATCGGCGGAACGACTCCTGGAGGTGATGGATCAGGGTCGCCGGATCATTGCAGCTCGGTGATCGGTGCCCTGGCGGAACACCCCGCTGCCTGACCAGAGTCCGCCGGTGTCGACTTGAGGTCATTGCAGCGCTAGAAGGGAGCCGCGACCGGCTCCTCCGACGACCATCTGCCGGGTCGGCATCCGGGCCCCGGCAGGCGCTTCCCGCTCGAACCTGGACACCCATGGGCCATCCATCCATCCCCGGCGCGCTGTCTTCCGCCCTCGCCGTTCTGTTGCTCGCCGGGTGCGGCACCGGCTCTTCCGACGCCCCGAGCGTCGACGGCGCACGGACCGAGGACTTCTCGCCGGCGGCGTTCGCCGCCGCATGCGACGCGTGGGACGAGTGGGAGAAGCCCGCACCGCCGTTCCGCATCCATGGCGGCACCTACCACGTCGGGACGTGTGGGATCTCGGTGATCCTGGTCACCAGTCCCGAGGGGCACCTCCTCATCGACAGCGGTACCGAGGGGGGTGCCGAGCTGGTTGCGGCGAATATCGAGAAGCTCGGCTTTTCGCTCGGCGACGTACGCTATCTGACCCACACGCAGGAGCATCACGACCACATCGGCGGGATCGCGTATCTGAAGAGCCGTACGGGAGCGCGGATGGTTGCGAACGCGCGGGCGAGGAGCGTGTTCGAGACCGGCGTCATCAACACGGACGACCCGCAGTACGAACCTCACGAGCCGATGGCGACTCTGACGGTGGACGAGCTGGTCGCGGACGGCGAGGCCATCGTCGTGGGCGGCAAGGAGATCGTCGCGAACCACACGCCGGGGCACAGCCCGGGAGCCATCAGCTGGCGGTGGGAGGAATGCGAGGAGGACCGGTGTGTGAGCCTCGTCTTCACCGATGGGATGGGGCCGTTCGCGGCGGACGGCTATCGCTGGACCGACCACCCCGGGTACCTGGCGGACTATCGTGCCTCCCTGACGTGGCTCGAGACGGTCGAGGCGGACATCTGCCTCGCGGCGCACCCGTCGCAGATGCGGCTGATCGAGCGCATCGAGGCCGGGAACCTCGTCGATCGGGGTGAGTGCAACCGCTCCGGCGCCTTCACGAAGGAAAGGGTCGAGATGATCGTCGCCGACGAGCGGATGTCTCTTCGTGAAACGCGCGACACCGGGATCGTCGGGACGGCAGCGACCGGATTGGTGGCGGAGGTGTCCCTGGGTGAGCATCGATGAACAAGGACTTCCTGGTCGTGACGGCGAGCTCGCCGTCGCTAGGGCGCTTCATCCCGAGGGGGGATGGCAATCGGCTCCCCGGGCCAGCCGGAGAGGCGAACGGGCTAGGCCCCGGGCAGCAATGCCTCGATCCGCACGATAGCGTCGCGCATCCCGTTCAGGTCCCCGGTCGTGTTGTTGTACTTGTACCAGAGCATGCTCACCAGGCCGCGAAAGCGAGAGGATGTGACGATCCTCTGAGTGCCGGCGTTTCCGGTTTCCCAGGGGACGTCGAACCAGGGTAGATCGAGGAGGGAGAGGTCGACGCCTTCGTTGCCCAGGTATGCGTGCAGCTCGTCCGCCGTCGCCTGGAGCTTCACCTGCTCCCGCCCCAGGTCCGCCACGAGTGCCGGAAAGGCCGTCAGCTCGTAGGCCAGGTCGGCGTCGGTCACCAGATCCAGCCCCCCGCCACCGAAGAGGTTCTCCACCGCCCCGAGCGTGGCGTCGTAGCTGGCCGTCGCGCCCCACGCCGCCGCCACCAGCGAGTCGACCCGCCGCGATTGATCGGGATCCCGCGGGTCCACGTCACGAAGGTCGAGCAATGCGGCGGCGGCGCTCCACCCCCCTTGGTGGTGGCCGGCAACCCGCTCGACTTCGTCCATCGCCCGGGCCATGTCGTTGCGGATGGCCGTGTACAGGGCTTCCCGTCGCCGGTCTTCCCCACGGTTGTCCCAGGCGGCGTCGATCCCGAAGGCGAGAAGTATGGAGCCGACGATGACGATAGCCTCCACCCAGATGCGCAACCATGGGGGGCTCGCGCCCCTCCGTGCCGATGTCTCGTTCATTTCCACTCCGCCGAAGACTCCCGCAACACGGCCTCGTGCCTCGATCGCCCGAGCATCTGTGGCGCGCGCTGTGCGCGCAAGGACGCATCCGGGCCGATTCGGCTGACGGCGTGGTCGACGCGGGGAATGATCGTGCATGCCGACTGACCGACGCGGGGGAGCTCTACTGCTGGCCGAACCTCGGGGCGGGGACCGGGTTGGTCTCCGAAAGCATCCGGTTCGTCCAATTCACGACCGGGGTCTTCGCCACCTGCGGCGTCGACGCCTCTGCGGTGGCTTACTGCTGGGGCAAGAATTCGGACGGCCAACTCGGTGTGGGTGACGATCGATCCGAAGCGCCGGAGCCGGTCCGGGTCGCGGATCCGTTGCGAGGCTGAGCCACGTTGTCGTAAGGCCGTTCGCACGTGGCTCCGCAGCGACCCTGCCGGCCTCCCTCGCGGCCATGCCGCCTCAGGCCCATCTTGCGGCCTCGCTCCTCCCGCCCTGACGCGGTGCCCCCGCCATGCCCGTCTCCTACGAGAACTCCAAGGTCGTCTACGAGGGGATCCGCGCGGCGGGCGTCCGCTCCCTGTCCGCGCTCCCGGAGACCTGGCTCGGGCTGCTGCTGCAGCGGGCCGAGAGCGATCCGGAGATGGCGCTGGTGCAGGTGGCGAAGGAGGAGGAG
>DATHRY010000379.1:0-2345 GCA_035464715.1 Longimicrobiales bacterium | reverse complement strand
CATCCGGGTGCTGAACCCCCAGAACTTCGACGAGTGGGACCGCGACAACACCGACTACGACATCACCTCGGTCGCCGAGGGGATCGTCACGGTCATGATCGAGGGGGACAACACCGCCCTCGACGCCGTCCTCCGTGTGCTGAAGGCCAACGGGGACTTCAAGAGCCTCGCCCAGCCCAACCTGGTGACCCGGGAGGGACAGGAGGCGACGTTCCTGGCCGGGGGCGAGTTCCCCTTCCCCGCGGTGCAGGGGGGCGGCGGCAACAACGCGGTCTCGATCCAGTTCCGGGAGTACGGGATCCGCCTGAACTTCACGCCCACCATCACCAACAGCGGCAACGTCCGGCTCCAGGTGATGCCCGAGGTCTCGGCGCTGGACTTCGCGAACGGCGTGACCTTCCAGGGCTTCAACATCCCCAGCCTCCTGACCCGCCGGGTGCAGACCGACGTCGAGCTCCGGCCCGGCCAGACGCTGGCGATCGGGGGTCTCATGGACAGCTCCATGGCCGCCGACATGGACAAGATCCCGATCCTCGGAGACATCCCGATCCTGGGCTATTTCTTCCGCACCGAGTCCGTCCGTCAGAACAGGACCGAGCTTCTCGTGCTGGTTACACCCTATATTCTGGACGAGAACAACCTTCCCGCACCTCCGCTGCCCACGGGACCGGCGGAGTCGTGGGACTGGGATTCGCACATCGGGGACTGGATCGAGGCCGACAGTGCGAGAGTGAGACTCGGAGACCCGCCGGCACAGGACACCCTCCGTAGCGGCGGGGGAGGAGACGAATAGGGAGATGAACAGTCGGCGGCGGATCCGGATGGGTGACGAGCGTGGGGCAGCCCTCGTTCTCGTGGCCCTGTGCATGGTCGTTCTTCTCGGGATGGCGGCTCTGGCCATCGATCTCGCGGCCGCCTTCGCGTGGCGAGCCGAGGCCCAGAAGATCGCGGACTCCGCCGCCCTCGCAGGCGGGAGCGCCTACATCGAGAACAACACCGCCGAAACCGATTCCGCCGTGGCCCATCACCGGGCCTACGAGTACGCGCTCCTCCACACGATCAAGAAGGAGGCGGTGGACTCGTCCGAGGTCTCGGTGGAGATCTTCGACGACGAGTGGAAGGTCCGGGTCTGGATCTCCCGTCCGGGCATGCCCACCTGGTTCGCCCGCATCCTGGGGATCGACGCCGTGACCATCACGGCCATGGCCGCCGCTCAGGCCCAGGAGGCCGGCGAGGCCAAGTGCCTGAAGCCCATCGCCCTCCCCGACGTGTGGGACGAAGGGGACTCGGACACCGATGGGGACAACGTGTGGGACCCGGAAGAGGACTGGGTCTACGATCCCAACGGCAACGACAATTACCAGCGGTGGAACGGACCCGGCTCCCTCGACTCCGCGACGGCGACCGGGTACGGCAGCCCCCTCCGTGACAACAACGGCGACTGGGGGCGCCGGATCCAGCTCAAGGCCCAGAACCCCCAGAGCGAGTACAACTTCGAGCCGGGCATCTTCTTCCCCTGGCGGCTTCCCGTGGACGAGAGCATGGAGGAGTGCGACCAGGGGGGCGGGGGGTCGGAGGGCCAGGACGCCGGGGCCGCCGTCTACCGTCAGAACCTCTGTGAGTGCAACACCTACCCCATCCAGCTCTTCACCGACTACGACGTCGAGCCCGGGAACATGGTGGGGCCGACGCGCCAGGGGATCGACGAGCTCATCGACGAGGATCCGACCCTCTACTGGGAACCGACGGCCAACGGGGGCCTGGGCGCTCCGGTCCGCCCCGTCGAGGGCGGCTACGTCGAGGTCTACGATTCTCCCCGGATCATCAAGGTCGCCCTCATGGACCCCGGCGAGATCCAGGGCGGCGGGATGCAGACCATCCAGTTCAACAACTTCGCCCTCGTCTACCTCGAGGCGATGGAGTCCGGACAGGGCGCTCCCGTGAACATCCGCTTCATGTACTTCGCCGGGGGTACGGGAACGGGGACCACCGGAGGAAACACGGGCTCCCTGGTACGCTTCCTACGACTGGTCGAATAGACCGCGCTGAGACGAAGAATACATGATCGATTGTGCGCTGATCACCGACGACGAGACCTTTCGTCGCCACGTCACCGGACTCTTCCGGGAGGCCGAGAGCTCGGGCCGTCTGGTGTTCGAGGCGAACGAGTCCGCCGCCCGCCTCCCACGGGAGCGGGTGGCCGACATCCTGGCGGCGGGCCCCCAGGTCGCCTTCGTCGATCTGGGTGAGTCCCTGACGGGTCTCCGGGTCCTGGAGGTCCTGAGCCAGGACGCCCCGGACCTCCTCCTGATCGCCACGGGACCGAGCCTGCCGGCCGAGTCCCT
>DATHRY010000378.1:0-9169 GCA_035464715.1 Longimicrobiales bacterium | reverse complement strand
GGCTGGAGCCACACGGTGCTGTCCGGAGTGCACTGGAGGTCGGCGTACTCCGGGAAGACGTCCGCGCCCCGGGGGCCGAGCCGGGCGAACTGTTCGTCCATGAGCCGCCGCCACTCCGCGCTGTCGGGTCGCTGGGCCGAGGGCATCTCGTCCCGGATCTGACGGAACGTCATGTCGAACAGCCCCTGGGCGTTCAGCGGCACCCGGCGCTCCGGCGGGAGCCGGACCTCGCCCAGCTCCTCCCCCGGGGGGGCGACCCGGCGGAGCGCGTTCTCGTTCGGGTCGTAGACCGCGAAGGCGCCCCCCGGGCACGAAGACCACAGCGGATAGGGCGCGAACATCGTCGCCCCGGGGTAGCGCTCCTCGGAGCTCCCCACCAACTCGGCCAGGGACAGGATGGGATCTCCGGTCGGGGTGGCGGCCTCGTCCAGGGGGATGCCCACGATCTCGGCGTGCCACAACCGAGCCGAGTACTCCGCGCCTTCGGTGCCACCCGACCGGGCCACGAGGATCTGGTCGCCCGACGCCTCCATCCACAGCGGCCCGGATCGGAGGGTGGCGTTCTCGAAGGAGACCAGCGTTGGCGGCGTGGCGGTCTCCTGGGGGATCGAGACCGTGCGGCGTTCGGACGTGGAGATCCGGGTCAGAGCGTGCCGCATGAGATCGTACGTCCAGACGTGGCCGTCGGGCCCCCGCACGAGGCCGACCGGGAACCCGAACTCCTCGGGCCCGCCTCCCTGGCGGCCGAAGGACCGCTCCACGGCGCCGGTGGAGTCGAACACGAGGAACCAGGGCGCGGCGGTGTTCATCACCCACACGCGCCCGTCGTCCCCGGGGAGGAGCTCGGCCACCAGCGTGATCTCGTCCGACGTGCCGAGGACGTGGACCTCGTCCTCGGTCACGATCCGGTCGGACCGGTCGCCCGGTGCTGCCGCCTCGTTCGCTCGATCGCAGCCGGGCATCGCGACGAGGGCGCAGAGGAGGGCGGCCCGCCCCCGGCTCACGACGGCCCCCCGAGGACCGGAACCGACGGGGCCTCGGGGGTGGGGGCGGCGCCCTCGCTCTCTTCGACCAGCAGGAGTCCCGTCATCCCCACGACCAGGCACAGGACCACGGTGAACAGCGGGGCCACGTACCGGAGGTGGGGCGCGCGGCGATCCCGGGGTCGGGTGGCGAGCCGGAAGGAGACCGGCCTCCTCAGCCGCATGGCGGGTGGCGAGCCGGGGTGGGCCGGCGGGGGGGTCAGGGACGACCAGCGCTCGGTCGGGTCGCTCGCTTCCTGCGGGTGGTGGGCGAGGACGTGGAGGCGGGCGGTGGTGTAGGACTCGCCGGTCCTCTGCATGCGCTCACGGATGCGGCGCTTGAGGTCCTTCTGCTTCGTCACGGTGCGATCCTCCAGACATGGCCAGGGTTCGCGCCCCCTTGGCCGGCGCGTCCCACGGCACATCCCGGATCTGGATCGTCGGGCCCGAGGAGAGGACTCCCCTTTGCCTCCCTGAGGTCCCTGCCAAGGACGGGACGTGGAGGTTCGGCGTGGACCATCGCCGCCTCGACTCTACCCCCCTGCCCGCCCCGATGGCAAGCGGCGCGCGTGCCGGCGATCACGCGCCCCGGCGCCCGCGCTACCGCCCGGTCACCTGGTCCAGCAGCGTGGCGTTGGGGATGCTCCACGAGTGCTCGTCGTCCTTCACCAGGGTGTCCACGGGCCCCACCCGCTCGACGAGCCCCCGGCGGCCGTCGACCTCGAGCGTCGAGCCCTGGCTGATGCTCTGGCGCAGGAAGTGGCCGGCCAGGATGTGCCCGATCACGGGGCGGGCCCCCAGGGCGAAGCCGATGCCGAGGGTGAGGGCCGTGGCGCCCACGAGCACCGTGATGAGCATCACAAGCAGCGTCGTCTCGATGCCCAGCTGCTCCATGGCCAGCACCACGAAGAACACCATGACGAGTCCCCCGGCGGCGCCCCCCAGGCGCTGGCCCCGCTCCACGTCCAGGGTCAGGGCGCCGGAGGCCACCACGCCCCGGACCAGCCGGCTCACCAGGAGGCCACCCAGGACGATCAGCAGAGCGGCGATGAGGTTGGGCAGGTACCCGACCAGCCGGTCGATCGTGGAGGTGGCGGCGTCCAGGCCCAGCGTCTCCACCGCGGACAGGACGAAGGTCAGCATGACGATCCAGAACAGGAGCCGTCCCATGATCCGGGACGGGGGCGACTCGATCCCCGCCCGGTTCAGCATCTCCGGGAGCCGGAGGCGGGCGGCCACCCGGTCGAAGCCCACCCGGGTCAGCCCGCGCCGGGCCACGGCCTCGCTCAGCTTCGAGGTGCCCCATCCCACGAGCAGCAGGACCAGCACACCCACAAGGGTCGGGAAGATCTCGACCAGGTTGTCCCCGAGCTGTCGAAACGCGCTGGCGATGACCTCTCGCCATGCCGCGAGATCGAAGATGTCTCCCATGGATGAGCCTCCTTCTGAAGAGCCGGTGATGGACGGGTCGCCGTTGGCGCTTCGGGGTGCACCGCGGTTTGCCCGGGCGCCCGGCGCCCTCCATACTCGCCTCAACCCACCCCCGTCGGCCACCAACGAGCCGGATCTCAGGCCGGGTGCACGGCGAGGGGCCGGAGGCGCCCGTCCCGACGAGGCGGAACGAGGCGGAACGACGCGGCCTTGCCATCCTTCGCGACACCACGATCCCGGACGGCGTGACGTATGAAGCTGGAGAAAGCGCTGGCGACGCAGCTCCTCACGGCCCACCCCGCCCAGGCCGCGGCGGCGCTCGAACCGCTTTCGGACGACGAGATCTTCTCGGTCCTCGGCGTGGCCCCTCCCGGAGCGACGGCGACCCTCCTCACCCGGCTCGCGCCGCAGCGGGCGAGCGAGGTCCTGAGCCGGATCGAGGGGGCGATGGCCGAGGCGGTGGTGGAGCACCTGGGCCTCGACGCCGCCGCCCACCTCGTCCGCCGCCTGGGCCCCGACGCGCAGGCGGGCTTCGTGGATGCGCTGGCCCCGGAACAGAGGGAGCCCCTGCGGGCGCTTCTGGCCTTCCCGCCGGGAACCGCCGGAGCGCTGATGGACTCGCGGGTGCTGGCGGTCCCCGAGGACGTGACCGTCGCCGAGGCGGTCCGCCGTATCCGGAAGGCCCCGGACCACGTGCGCTACAACGTGTACGTCGTCGACCGGGAGCAGCGGCTGGTGGGCGTGCTGAACCTCCGGGAGCTCCTGCTGGCCGACGGGCAGAAGACCCTCGCGTCCATCGCTAATCGAGACGTCCTCTCCGTCCTCGCCGACGCGGACCGGGCGGCGGTGCGGGCACATCCCGCCTGGCGGGAGGCCCACTCGCTGCCGGTGGTGGACCGGAGCGGCACGTACCTCGGGGCGATCCGCTACCGGACCTGGCGCAGGCTCGAAGACGAGGCCGACGCGGCCCGGGGCCGGCACGACACCACGACCACCGCCGCCCTGGGCAGCCTCCTGGTCACGGGCATGGTCGGGGCCATGGGCGCCCTCACCGACCTGGCCGTCCGCACCCCCGGCGGGCCCGTCGATGACCGGGGCTGAGGCGGGTCGGGGGCATCGGCAGCTCGCGGCGGCCCTCGTCGCGTTCCACCCGGTCGAAGCGGCCCGGCTCATGGAGCGGGCCAAGGACGCCGAGGTGGCCGCGGTGCTGGATCGCCAGCCCGCGGACCACGTGGTATCGGTCCTGGGGCTCCTGTCCCCCGAGAAGGCTGCGGGGGCCCTGGCGGCCCTCCGCGACGAGCGGACCGGAGAGGTGCTGGCCCGGATGTCGCCCCACCGCTCCAGCGCCCTCCTGGCCCGTCTGGACCCGCCCGTCCGGGAGCAGAACCTCGCCCTGGCCGATCCGGTCACCGCCGCCGATCTGCGGGCCCTCGCGGAGTACCCGATGGGGAGCGCGGGCAGCCTCATGGACCCCCGGGTCCTCGCCTTCCGTCCGAGCACCTCGGTGGGCGAGGCGATGCGCCGTCTCCAGGGGATGGGGGACGTACGGATTCAGAACCTCTTCCTGGTGGACGACGAGGGCCGACTCGTCGGCGTCGTCCCGCTCCAGGCCCTGGTCCTCGCCTCCCGCAAGGAGGAGCTGGGGGCGCTGGCGACGGAGCCCGTGGCGGCGGCCCAGGCCACCTGGCAGCGGGAGGCCGTGCTCGAGGAGCTGGAGCTCCACCAGGTCGGCTCGCTGCCGGTGGTGGACTTCGAAGGCCGGTTGGTGGGCGTGCTCCGGCAGGACCAGCTCCTGCGGACCGTCCAGCAGCAGGCCGCCGCGAGCCTGGTGTCGATGGTGGGGGCCGGCCGGGAGGAGAGGGCGCTGTCGAGCCCCTTCTTCGTGATGCGCAAGCGGTTGCCGTGGCTGCAGATCAACCTCGTCACCGCCTTCCTGGCGGCCTCGGTGGTGGGCTTCTTCGAGAGCACCATCGCCCAGTTCACGGCGTTGGCGGTGCTCCTCCCCGTCGTGGCGGGTCAGTCCGGGAACACCGGCGCCCAGGCCCTGGCCGTCACCATGCGCGGCCTGGCCCTCCGGGAGATCCAGCTCCGGAGCTGGCCTCGGGTGGCGGTGAAGGAGGCCATCGCCGGGTGTCTGAACGGGATCGCCGTGGCGGCCACCACCTCGGCGGGAGTGTTCGTCTGGAGCCGGTCGCCGGGGCTCGCCCTGGTGATCGGGGTGTCCATGGTGCTGTCGATGACGATCGCGGGGCTCTCCGGGGCGCTGGTCCCGATCATTCTGGCGAGCCTCAAGCAGGATCCGGCCCAATCCTCCTCCATCGTCCTGACCACGATCACCGACGTGGCCGGCTTCTTCAGCTTCCTGGGGATCGCCACCCTGCTGTCCGGGATGCTCTGAGGGGACTCGTCACTCCGAGGGCGCGTCGTCCGACGGCATGTCCGCCTCCCGGGCGCGCTGCCTCGCCACCTCCCGCATGTCCGCCGCGGTGTCGACCTCGTCGACGATCTCCCGCCCGATGAGGGACTCGACCACGTCCTCCAGGGTGACCACGCCCGCCATCCCCCCGAACTCGTCCACCACCGCGAACAGGTGGGACCGCTCCCGGATGAACTGCTGCAGCAGCACGTTCCCGTGCATTCCCCTGGGCACGAAGTGGAGCTTGCGGGCCAGCTCGCTCACCGGCTTGTCCAGGTTCCCCGCCGCCATCTCCACCAGGACGTCCGAGGAGCGGACCACACCCACCCAGCGGTCGTCGTCGCCGGGCTCGTAGATGGGGATGCGGGAATGGACCCATTGGTCCACGTGCTCGCCGACCTGGGCCAGCGTCATGGTGGACGGCAGCCGGAAGACGACGGGGCGGGGCGTCATCACCTCGCCGGCCGTGAGATCGTTGAGGCGGAGCGCGTTCCGGACCAGCTCGGCCTCCTCCTCCGAGATGCTGCCCTCGTCCGCGCTGATCCGGGCGAGCTGCACGACCTCCTCCTCGGGCGCCGCGAAGACCACGCCCGACGGCTTCAGCCACTTGGACATGTGCTCGATGGTCCAGATCAGCGGGTACAGCAGCCGGATGCCGATGCTCCAGGGGACCGCCACGGCCTTCGCGATCGGCCGGTTGTACAGGACGCCGAGGATCTTCGGGAAGATCTCCGAGATCAGGAGCACGCCGAGGGTGAAGAAGAGGGAGAACCAGAGCAGCGCCTCGGGCCCGAAGAGCGCGGAGGCCTGGGCCCCGGCCACCGCCGCCCCCGCCGTGTTGGCGGCGGTGTTGACGATGAGGATCGCCGCGATGGGGCGCTCCATGTTGTCCTTGAAGCCCTGCAGCACCTCGCCGGCCACGCTCCCGGTCTCGGCCAGGGCGCGGATGAAGGGCCGGCGCACGGCGTAGATCGAGGACTCGCTCAGCGAACAGAGGGCGGAGATCGTGATCACGGCCAACACCGACACGACGAAGACGGTCATGACACCTCTTTGGGTCTGGAACCGGAACGGGTGACCGAATGTGGCGCCGGGGGCGGGGGGCGGACAGGCCGGAGAGCGGACGAGCCCCCGGGCTCAGCCGCCCCCGGCCCGCTCCGCCCGTACCCGCGCGAGCCGTTCCCGGTAGACGCCCGCCCGGGGATCGCGCCGCTCCTCGGCCAGCTCGAGGAGCCGGGCCCGGGTCTCCTCCTCCAGGTCGGAGCGGCCCGCGGCCCGGTACCCGTCCGCCAGGCTGTCCCACGGGTTCAGGGCGTCCGGATACTCCTCGCGATTGAGCAGGAAGAAGGGAATCGCGTCCTCGGGGCGCTCGGCGCGGAGCAGGCGGTAGCCGAAGTCGTTCAGGACGTCCTCGTGGAACCGGTCCGGGGGATACCAGGCCTCGATCTCGTGGTAGCGGGCGACGGCGGCATCGGGGCCCCGGGCGTCCAGCTCCTGGAGGAGGACCCGGGGGATCGCCGGGAACAGCACCCGGCGCACCGCCTCCAGCGCCAGCTCCGGCTCGTCCAGGTGCACGAAGTGCCCGCTGCTGGGCACGAGGATCATCTCGCCCAGGGGGACCTGCATGATCCACTCGCCCAGGCGCGCGATCTTGCGCCGCTCCCACGCGGTGATGTGGGCGGACACGTCGAATCCGTAGACCTCGTCGCCGTCGGGCGGGGCATCGAGCCCGGCGAAGAGGATCGAGACGGGGATGTCGGTGGGACGCGGGAGGTCGAACTCCCGGCCCTCCCGGAAGTAGGCGCCGACCAGCTCGGATTCGGCCCGGACCCCGGGGGGCACGTCCTCCCCCAGCTCCCCGTCGTAGATCTCGAGCATCCGCTCCCGCGCCGCGCCGATCTCCTCCAGGGCACTCCCGAAGTCGGCGGGGCTGTTCGTCACGGGGTCCAGGAGGACCAGACCGACGGTCTCCCCCGGATGGAAGCGGGCGAAGTAGCGGACGAGGTCCCCCCCGAACGAGTGGCCCACGAGGACGAAGGGCGGCTCGGCGCCGATCTCCTCCAGGAGCCTCCGGAGCCGGCCGGTGACGTGCTCGAAGGTCGCGTCGCTCTCGTCCCACTCCGACGCACCGATCCCGGCGCGATCGTACGCGACCAACGGCGCGAGGCCCGCGACCTCCTCGACGAAGTCGCCCCACCCTTCGACCGTCGAGCCGAACCCGGCCTCCAGCACCACGAGCGGCCGTCCCGGGATCCGGTCGGGGTGTGGGGCCGCCGTTCGGATGCGGACGTCGTAGCCGTCGACCTCGACAATGGTGGTCCGTGGCGTGGGGGAGTCCCAGAGCCCGGCCAGCGTGTCCGCGGCGGTGGCGTCGGGAGGCCGGTCCGGATCGGCCGAAGCCTGGGCGGCGCCCGGGTGGGCCGGCGCCGCCCCGAAACCCGCGAGCACCAGGAACAGCGCGACGCACGGGGAGGGGGTTGGTCTGAGCGGTGGGGTCATGATCAGGCGCGTGGGAGCCCGGTCGGGGTGCGGGCGTCGAGGTCGAGCGGGAGCGGCGTTGCACGAGATGCTGGTCTCCGTTCCCGGAACTCCGCAGGATACACCGATCACGTTGGCCGGCGCACCCCGGCGATCCCGGATCCATGGCCGAACGTCCCTCGCCCGCCACGTCGCCAACGCCCGTGCGTCGGGGCCTTCCCGACCTGGCGCGTGGACGACCGTGGCCGTCCGGGGAGGTCCGGTCGGAGACGTTCCGATCGCGTGACGTGGGCGCGCGAACGCGCCGCAGGATTGGACTCCATCCAGGAGGACCCGATGGCCGTACTCGTCTCGGTGGAAGTGCCCGGGCAGACGCCCGAAGGCTACGACGCCATGCTGCAGGGGCTCGAGCCGTTGATCCGCTCGGCGCCGGGGTTCATCTGCCACTCGGCCTGGTCGGACGACGGGACCTGGCGGGTCATCGAGCTCTGGGAGTCGAACCAGGCCGCGACCGACTTCTTCGCGCGGCACGTGCATCCCAACCTACCTCCCGGGATCCGGCCACGGCGCCAGCTCCACGAGCTCCACAGCTGCGTCCTTCCCGCCCGGCCGGACCCTCCTTCGGATCGATGACGTCCGAGGCCCCTCCACCCGGTTGGCCGGGGCGCCGCGGCGGCGACAGATCATCCGCCCCGCCGGCGAGCGGGTGCGCCGTGCGCTTCCCCCATGCAGGAGCATTCCCATGAAGATCCACGCCTACCTGAACTTCGCCGGCCGCACCGAGGAGGCGATGCGGTTCTACGCCGGTGTGCTGGGCGGGACCCTGACCGAGATCCACCGCTTTCTCTCCATGCCCCCGAGCCTGGGCTTCGAGCTGACCGACGCGCAGAAGGAGATGGTGATGCACGTGGGGATCCACCTTCCCGACGGGCAGATGATCATGGCCAGCGACATGCTCGAGGGGATGGGGCCGCCCCGGGTCGAGGGGAACAACATCTCCCTTTCCGTCCACCCGACCAGTCGGGAGGAGGCCGACCGCATCTTCAACGGCCTGGCCGAGGGCGGGACCGTCACCATGCCCATCGCGGACCAGTTCTGGGGCGACTACTTCGGCAGCTTGACGGACCGGTTCGGGATGAACTGGATGGTGAACTACGGCGAGGCGGCGACGCAGGGGTAGCGGAAGCGAATCGGGGCTCGGAACACGCCCCGGCTCCAGCTATCCGACCCGGGAAGAGACAAGCCCTCCCCGGCCGCCAATCGGGCTTCGGCGGCCGGGGGTCGCGCTCGAGACAGACCGCGCTCCTACCGGTCCTGCGTCACCCCCCGCGGCCGGGCGTGCCGCTCGAACCACTCCCGCAGGTAGAGCTGGGTGCGCATGAAGTTGGACGGGTTGCTGGAGGTGCCGTGCCACTCGTCCTGGAAACGGATCATGGCGGTGGGCACGTCCAGCACCTTCAGCGCCGCGTAGTACTCCTCGGTCTGGGGCATGGGTGTCCGGAGGTCGTTGACCCCGGTCATGAGCATGGTGGGCGTGCTCACGTTGCCCACGTACATGAGGGGCGAGCGACGGAGATGCTCGCTGGGGTCGTCCCAGGGGAAGGCGTCGAAGTTCCGGTACCAGCCGATTCCGTCGGTGGTGCCGACGAAGGAGAGCCAGTTGGTCACCGGGCAGTTGGCCGAGGCGGCGGCGAAACGGTCGGTATGGCCCACCACCCAGGAGGTGAGGACCCCGCCGCCCGAGCAGCCGTACACGAACATGTTGTCCTCGTCCACGTAACCCTGCTCGATGACGTAGTCGACGCCGTTCATCAGGTCGTCG
>DATHRY010000377.1:0-16003 GCA_035464715.1 Longimicrobiales bacterium | reverse complement strand
CAGGGTGCCCTCCACGGCCCGGAGGTTCGACCCGTCGTCTCCCATGTGATCCCAGGGCGAGGCGTCGTTCAGGGTGCCCACCTGGTACACCCGAGTCCCCGTGATCCGGAAGAGCCCGTCGTAGAGGGAGTGCTGCTCCGGGGCGTAGATCCCCATGGTGGTGCCGGGCTGGGAACGGGGGCCACGGGCCGTCGCGGCATCCTCCGAAGTCCGTCCCACGCCGCTCCCGCTTCCGGGTGCCGGGGCGTCGGAGCATGCGCTCACGGCCAGGACCGCGGCCATCAGGATCGTGATCGTTCTCATGGGTCGCTCCGTCGGACAGGGGACGTGGCTCGCCCCCGGACGATAACCGCATGCGCGCGGGGTCACAGCGCCATCCGCACACGATCCCCACGACCCGCCTCGAGCGACCGCCAGCTCGCGGCCTCGTTCCCCGAGCGGTCCTCCGGTCTCGTCAGAAGGTCACCAGCCGCGTGACCTTGGCGGTGATCGCCCGCTCCAGCACGCCGCCGGAGGCGCCCAGCTGGCGACGCTCGGTCAGGACCAGGAAGAGGTCCGAGAGGGGGCCGTGGATGACGTTGAAGCGGGCGTAGGTCACGAGCTGCTCGGTGATCTCGTTGTACTGGACGTTCAACGCCGCGAAGGCCCGGGTGGAGAAGCCGTACTTGATCCTCCCGGAGTAGACCGAGGAGTTGCTGCGCCCCGACGGGAGGTCGATGCGGTTGTAGTCCGCCGAGCCCTGGATGGCCAGTTGCGGGCTCACCAGCCACCGGAACGAGGCGCCCACCGAGCGGCGGTCTCCGGCGAAGAACGAGCCGCCTCCCAGGGTCAGCTGCCCGGACAGGGGGCGGCCCGCCGAGGTCTGGAAGCTCACCGAGCCTTCCAGGAAGTCGTACTCGCCCGCCTCCACCGTCAGCCCGCCCACCGGGAAGGGCTCCGTCACCGCCTCGAAACGGTCGGACAGCCGGGCCTCGAACCGGGCGCCGGAGAGGAAGGTGGCCACCACTCCGCCCCTGACCTGCCGCGTCACCAGCTGCCCCCGGAGGTCGTTGAAGCGCTCCGCCTCCACGTACGGCTCCACCTCCTGCAGCCAGGGCAGCACCTGCTGCCGAAGAATCCCCACCGTCCCGTAGAGGTGGTCGATGTCGGTCCGCCGCACGAAGCCCACCCCGGGATCGAAGTCGTCGCCGATGCGGCGCCAGAGGGCGGAGACGTTCCAGCGGCGGTCCCTGTAGGCCGCCCCGACCCGGGTTGCGGTCTGGTCGCCGGTGGCGTCCCGGGAATCGGTGGCCGCCCAGTAGGCGTTCACCCGCAGGGGCCCCCACAGGCTCAGGTTGGCGTCCACCCCGTAGCTTCGATTGTCGGTTGCCGCCGTGCCCCCTACGCTGGACCGGTCGATGAACATGGCGCCCACGTCCGATCCCGGCGCCACCTCCTTCCGAACGCGGGCCAGGGCGAAGTTCTCCGCCGGAAGGCCCGCGTCGGAGGCCGTGCGCATGTCCAGCATCCCCAGCTCCCACGACCCGACCCGGCCGCTCACCCGGCCGCCCGCCACGATGGGGACCGGCTGCCCGTCCATGAGCCCGATGGCCCGGGAGTTGAACAGGGTGAAGTCCCGCAGCGACGCCCCCATGCGATAGTTCCGCTCGGTCTGATCGCCGAAGGTGAAGGACCCCGAGTTCTCCACGAAGAAGTCCCGCTGCTCCGGGAAGAAGAGGGGGAAGCGCGTCAGGTTCACCCGCTCCTGATCCACCTCCACCTGGCTGAAGTCCGTGTTGACGGTCAGATCCAGGGTGAGCCCCGGGGTCAGCCCGTACTTCAGGTCGAGGCCCACGTCCGTGGAGGTCTCGCGCCCGGACAGCAGGGACCCGTCCTCCGTCGCCGCCAGCGCGTAGGGCTTCACCCAGACGGCTCCCGCCGAGGGCAGGTCGGTGAGCCCGGACAACGTGCCCCCCTTGGACATTCGATGCAGCGGATCGCGTCGCTCCAGCGGCGCCCAGTAGGAGTCTTCGTTGATGCGCCGGACCCGCCGGAGGAAGTTCAGGCCCCAGCTCTGCTCCCCCTCCGTCGCCACATAGCGGAGGCCGCTGAAGGGAATGCGCACCTCCACGCTCCACCCGTCGTCCCGCAGGACGGTCCGGACCTCGGCGGGAGCGTCGAACCCGAAGTCCTGGTTCCGGGAGTCGTTGAAGGTCTGGCCGTCCCGGTAGGCACCGTACGGGTTGATGAGGATCAGGTAGGAGTTCTGCCGGTCCAGGAAGGTGTCCATCGAGATGCCGAAGATGTCGGCGTCCCGGGTGGACAGGGAGGGGAAGTCCCGCTCCAGGCTCTGCACCACGTACTCCCCCGGGTGGGAGTCGTGGAGCATGGCACCCACGTACAGGTACTCGTCGTCGTACAGGACCCGGACCTCCGTACGCTCCGTGGCAAGTGCCCCTGGATCGGGCTGGGACTGGACGAACTCGGTGAAGACCGGGGCCGCCGCCCAGGCCGCGTCGTCCAGATGCCCGTCCAGGACCGGCGAGACGTCGGTCCGGACCGCATACCCGGTGGGCCTGGGGTAGGCCTCGGGATCGTCGAGCGAGCCTCGAACCGGGGAGGGCGGACGTTCGATCTCCTGGGCAGCCACCTTCCGCCGGGCTCCCGGGAGGACCGGCGACAGGGCGAGGGTGCAGATCAGCAGGGTCAGGGCGGATTTCATGAGGCCGGAGACTCGCCACTCGCACCTCCGACGGCAACCACACCACCGGTCCTCGTAGCGGTGCGGTGGGGAGATCCCATGGGCGCCCGACGGACGTCGGACCGGACGACCGTGGAGGCGGGTACGCTGGTTCCTTCGGGCACCCCCCGTCCGGAACCCGTCGGACCGGGGGATCGCCCCCCGCCGACCGACCTTCCCATGCCAAGCACGTCGCCCCGTTCTCCAGTCCGGATCGCAGGCCTCGCCCTCCTCGTGGCCGTGGGGGTCGGAAGCGCCGCCCGCGCGTCGCAGGCGCCCCTCGGCCAGCCGGCCGCCGCCCCTTCCCAGGAGGCGAACGCCGACTTCGACACCATGATGGACGTCCTCACCCACCCCCGGTGCGTGAACTGCCACCCGGCCGGAGACACGCCCCGGATCGGGGACGGAACGGTCGAGCACCACTTCGGAGTCCGGCGCGGCGCCGACAACCGCGGACTCCCGGCCCTGCGGTGCTCGAGCTGTCACCAGCCGGAGAACAACGACCTCGCCGGGGTACCGGGCGCACCGGAGTGGAGCCTCGCACCCCGCGGCATGGCCTGGGAGGGGAAGAGCCGATCCGAGATCGCCCGCTCCATCCTCGACCCGGCGGACAACGGAGGCCGGACGCTGGAGGAGGTCGTGGACCATCTCACCCACCACGAGCTCGTCCTGTGGGCGTGGGAGCCGGGTGTGCGCGCCGACGGCACCCCTCGTGAGGCGCCCCCGGTGGACGTCGAGACCTACATTGCGGCCGTCCGCGCGTGGGCCGCGGCCGGCGCACCGATCCCCGAGGACGAAGGAGCAGGGCCATGATCGTCACCTTCACCGTGAACGGCGAAGCCATGACGGTCGACGTCGACGAGGACATGCCTCTCCTGTGGGTCGTCCGGGACGAGCTGGGCCAGAAGGGCACCAAGTTCGGGTGCGGAAAGGCCGCCTGCGGGGCCTGCACACTCCTGGTGGACGGGGACGCGGTCCGCTCCTGTTCCATGCCGATCAAGTTCGCCGAGGGCCGGGACGTCACGACGATCGAGGGGCTGGGCGACGCGGAGAGTCCCCATCCCGTCCAGCAGGCCTGGATCGAAGAGGTCGTGCCCCAGTGCGGGTACTGCCAGCCCGGCTTCATGATGGCCGCGGCGGCGCTCCTGGCGAAGGTGCCCGCGCCCACCGACGACGACATCGACGCGAACATCACGAACGTCTGTCGGTGCGCCACCTACTACCGCATCCGCAAGGCGATCCATCGGGCCGCGGAGATCGCGGGCGAGGGTGGGAGGACGAACGGATGAGCGACGAGACGGAAAGGACCCGGTCCTCCGATCCCCACCCGGACGCGGCGGACCTCGATGTCCGGCCACCCGAGGGTGCTCCGGGCGAAGACGCGACCGGCGGCAAGAAGAAGCTCATCACCCGCCGCAGGTTCCTCACCTTCTCCGCGGCCGGCGTCGGCCTCCTCCTGGGCACCGGGTACCTGACCCGGGGCATCTGGCGCCGCTACATCGCCGGGTTCGTGAACGACGCCGAGCTCCCGTGGACCGGCTCCGTGGACCCCGGCCTCTGGCTGGAGGTCCGGGCCGACAACGGGATCGTCCTGCACAGCCCCAAGGTGGAGATGGGTCAGGGCACCTTCACCGGGCTGGCCCAGATGGTCGCCGACGAGCTCGAGGTGGACATCGGGCGGATCCGGGTGGTCCACGCCCACACCGCGTCCGGGAACGTGGACCCGACTTCCACCGGGGGAAGCACGTCGATCAACAGCCTCTGGCAGCCACTGCGGGAGATCTCCGCGAGCCTGCGGGAGATGCTGCGGGCTCGGGCCGCCGAGCAGCTCGGCGTGGAGGCGACGGCCGTGACCATCGACGACGGCGTGCTGACGGCCGGCGGCCGGTCCCTGACCTACGGCCAGGTGGCCGCCGCCGGCGGCGAGTGGGTGGTCCCCGACGAGCCCCCGGCCCTGAAGGAGCGGTCCAGCTACCGCTGGGTGGGGCGGCCGGTGCCCCGGGTGGACCTCCACGAGAAGGTCTTCGGGGCTCCCCTCTTCGGGCTGGACGCCGAGATGCCCGACATGCTGTACGGGGCCGTGGTCCGCCCCGACCGCATCGGCGCCCGTTTCGTGTCGGCCAACGGCGACGCCGCAGCCGCCATGCCCGGCGTGGTGCAGGTCGTCATCGAAGACGGCTTCGCCGGGGTGGTGGCGGAGACACACACCGCCGCCGAGCGGGCCAAGGAGGCGCTGGAGGTCGAGTGGGCGGTGGACCGCTCCTGGGCGCTGGCCGACATCGAGGCCATGACCCGGGTGGGTGAAGGGACCCGCTACGTCATCCAGAAGGTCGGGGACGCGGAAGGCGCCCTCTCGGACGGGGAGGTCATCGAGGCCGAGTTCACCAGCCCCATCGGTGCCCACGCCCAGATCGAGCCCGGGATCGCCCTCGCCCACGTCACCGGAGACGCCGCGGTGGTCTTCGTCTCCACCCAGGTGGTGGCGATCACCCGGCGTGAGGTCGCGGATCTCCTCGGCTTCGACGAGGAGCAGGTCGACGTCCGCCCCACCTACCTGGGCGGCGGCTTCGGGCGGCGGCTCCACACCCCCATCGCCATGGACGCCGCCCGGTTGTCCCGGGCCACGGGTCGCCCCGTGAAGGTGGTGAACAGCCGCAAGGAGGAGTTCCAGCGGGACACCTTCCGGCCCCCCACCCACCACGTGCTCCGCGCCCGCCTCTCCGCGGACGGCCTCATCGATGCCATCGAGCACAACGTCTCCAGCGGGGACGTCATGCACGGCTCTCCTCTGATCCCGTCCGTGGTCGCCACACTCGCCGGCCACGACATCGGCGCCTGGCGGGGCGGGATGATCCAGTACGGAGCCATCCCCAACCACCAGGCCGTCTCCTGGCGGGTGAGGCTCCCCTTCGCCACCAGCTGGTGGCGGAGCCTCGGGCTGCTGGCGAACACCTTCGCCATCGAGAGCTTCATGGACGAGCTGGCGGAGGCCGCGGGCCGGGACCCCGTCGAGTTCCGCCTCGCCCAGATCCAGGACGACGAGGCCGGAGCCCGCCTCGGGGCCGTCATCCGGACCGCCGCCGAGCGGGCCGGGTGGCGAACCGACGTCCGGGACGGCGTGGCCATGGGCTTCGCGGCGTCGACGGATGCCCGCACGCCCTGCGCGCAGGTGGCGGCGGTCTCCATCGAGGAGGGACGGATCCGGGTCCACAAGGTGACCTGCGCCATCGACCCGGGCCTCGCGGTGAATCCCGACCTGATCCGTCAGCAGTGCGAGGGGGCCATCGTCATGGGTCTCAGCGCCGCGGTCTTCGAGGAGATGACGGTCCAGGACGGGGTCCTCTCCCCCACCCTCTACGGTCCCTACCGGATGGCGCTGATGCGCGATGCGCCTCGGGAGATCGACGTGGAGATCCTGGAGAACTCCGATCGCCCGGGTGCCGTTGGCGAGCCCCCGCTGGGTCCCATCGGCGCGGCCATCGCCAACGCCGTGTGGCGCCTCACGGGGGAACGGCTCCGCTCCATGCCCCTCCAGCCGGCACTGGATCGGGCGCTGGCCTGAGCGAAAGGCGGCCCTAAGCGCCCACCGACCGGCCGTTGATCATGCGCGTCTGGATCAGGTGCCAGCGCCTGAACCGCTCCATCTCCGCCATGTTCTGGTTCTTGAGCTCGGCAATCATCCCCTCCAGCGCCACGGCGGCCTTCTCTCCCATCTTCTGATTCTTCCTCCAGCGGGAGGAAGTGCACGCGACCGTTGCCCTTGATCCCGATCTCGGACGCGTAGACCCAGGCCGATTCCGCGTGCTCCCGCACCATGTCCGAACGGTCCCTCGGCTACCCGCTGAACAGGGCGGCGCGCTGAAGGGCGCTTCTCCCGCCCGAGCCTCCGCAGCGCGAACTTACGGGGCTGCATGACATCCTCTCCGCCTACCGACCTCCTGATGCTACCCGACCTCATCGCCGGTCCCGCGGGCCCCGTGATCGTCTTCCTCCTCCGGGCCACGGATGTGACCATGGCCACGGTGCGCATGCTCCTGATCGTCCGGGGGCACCGGGTCATCGCTCCCTTGATCGGGTTCTTCGAGATCCTGATCTGGGTCATGGCGGTGGGGATCGTCGTCCAGCATCTGACCAGCCCCTTCCACGTGGTGGGGTACGCTGCGGGATTCGCCACCGGGAACTACCTGGGGCTGCGCCTGGAAGGCCGGCTGGCTCTGGGGCTCGCCACCATCCGCACCGTCGTGCGCGCTGGAGGCGCGGAGCTGGCAGGCGAGCTTCGTGACGAGGGCTTCGGCGTCACCGAGACGCTGGGGCAGGGTCGGGAGGGGACGGTGGAGGTGCTCTATTCCGTGATCCCCCGGAAGGAGGTGAGCCGGGCCCTCGGGATCATCGACAGCCACGCTCCCGGGTCCTTCGTGGTGGTGGACGAACCCCGGGGCGTGCACCGCGGGTGGCTCTTCTCCCGGCGGAAGAAGTAGCGGGCGGCATCCAGGAGTCCCTCCGCCAGGCCTTCCGGAGGGACGACTCGCGCGGTCCCCCATACAGCCCGAGTCCGGACAGGAGGAGTGCGAAGCCGGCGAAGATGCCGATGACGGTGAGGACGAAGCGGCGATGGGCTTCTGACCGATTGACGGCGGCGGAGAGGGACTCAGCGCGCACGATGGACTGGTCGGCGCTCACCTCTCTTCCAGCGCCCGGCCCTCGCGGATCGGGATCCCGAGAAGACGGTGGTAGTCCGCCGAGACGGAGTATCCCGACACCGATCCGTCCATCTCGTTCGCGCGGCCGAGGAGGGGCCCCGTGGGGCAGGCGTCCAGGCACGCGGTGCAGCTCCCGCAACGGTCCGCCTCGAAGGGCGGATCCGGGTCCAGCTCCACGGTGGTGAGGAGCACGCCCAGGAAGAAGTACGAGCCCTGCCGGGGATGGATGAGCATGGTGTTCCGGCCGAACCAGCCCAGGCCGGCCCGCTGGCCCAGCTCCCGCTCGAGGAGGGGGGCCGTGTCCACCCAGCTCCGATGACGATGACCCCGGGTCGAGACCGCGCCATCGGGGTCGGAGGTCCCCCTGTCGGAGGTCGACCCGTGGGAGCGCCCTCCCTCCGAGGCGACGGCCTGATCCAGCCACCGCACCAGGCTCTCCAGCTTCCTCTCGAGGACCCTGTGGTAGTCGCGGCCCCCGGCGTAGCGGGCGATCACCCCGACGGAGGGGTCTTTCGGAGGGGCGGGCCCGGGTGCCCATGCCCCCCGGCCCGGAAGACCGTGCCCGGCGTGGGGATTCTCCCCACGGCCCCCGGGATGAAGTGCCGGACAGGCGAGTCTGTCGCATGTATTTATCATATCCACATGAGAATAGGACTATTTCCCTTCGACCCTCGTCCTGATGCTCTCCCAGACCGCTGAGCACGCCCTCCGCGCCGTCCTCTACCTGGCCCAGCACGGGCGGGAGGCCCCCGTCCCCACGGACCGGGTGGCCGCGGCGCTGGGCGCCCCCCGCAACTACCTGGGCAAGACGTTGAACGCCCTGGCGGGGGCGGGCCTCGTGGAGGGCGTCCGGGGTCCGTGCGGAGGCTACCGCCTCCTGGTGGATCCCGAGACGACCTCCGTGGCGGAGATCATCCAGACCGTCGAAGAGCCGACCCGGCGGACAGTCTGCCTTCTGGGCGACCGACCCTGCGTCGAGACCAACCCCTGCCAGGCCCACGCGACCTGGTGTGCCCTCGGCGAGCAGACCGACGCGCTCCTCTCCGGCACCACGCTGGCGGCCCTCCTGGGTCCCGCGGAGGACGGCCGGGGCGCGTTCGCCGAGTCCACGAAAGACACCGACCCACCGAAACCACTTCGGAGCACATCATGAGCAAGAAGCGACTTTCCCTCGGCGCCCTGACGGTTCTCGTCCTCCTCGTGGCCGCCGTGAGCATCACCCTCGGCGCCGCGGTCTTGCCCAATTCGGGCGGACCCTCGTACGCACCCCTTTCCATCGACGACCTCCCGCCGCTGCGGGGCATGGAGACGGCGGTCCTCACCGAGGCGCCGAACGTGCCGCCTCCCATCTCCCGGGACCACGCCACCACCGTCCGTGTCGAGTTGGAGACCGTCGAGGTCAAGAAGCGCCTCGCCGACGGGGTGGAGTACACCTTCTGGACATTCGGCGGCTCGGTGCCCGGCAGCTTCATCCGCGTCCGGCAGGGCGACCTCGTGGAGTTCACCCTGAAGAACCACGAGAGCAGCATGGCCGCCCACAACATCGACCTCCACGCGGTGAGCGGCCCCGGCGGCGGCGCCAAGTCCACCTTCGTGGGTCCCCGCCAGGCCGAGACCTTCTCGTTCCGGGCCCTGAACCCGGGGCTCTACGTCTACCACTGCGCCGTGGCCCCGGTGGGGATGCACATCGCCAACGGCATGTACGGCCTCATCCTGGTGGAGCCCGAGGAGGGCCTCCCCGAGGTGGACCGGGAGTTCTACGTCATGCAGGGTGAGTTCTACACCGAGGGCGCCCACGGCGAGGCGGGGCACCAGCCCTTCAGCTACGAGAAGGCCGTTTCCGAGGATCCCGACTACGTGGTCTTCAACGGCTCGGTGGGCTCCATGGTGGGCGACGGGGCCCTGTCGGCCCGGGTCGGAGACCGCATCCGCCTCTTCGTCGGGAACGGAGGCCCCAACCTGGTGAGCTCCTTCCACGTCATCGGTGAGATCTTCGACAACGTCTACACCGAGGGCGGGACGGCGGTGAACCACAACGTCCAGACCACCCTGATCCCCGCGGGCGGCGCGTCCATCACCGAGTTCCGCGCAGACGTGCCCGGCGACCTGGTCATGGTGGACCACTCCATCTTCCGGGCCTTCGACAAGGGTGCGCTGGGGATGATCGACGTAATGGGCGAGCCGGTCACCGCCGTGTTCGACGGGGACTCCGACGGGGCCACCCACTGACCCGGCCCGAACGGACATGCTTTCCGCAATCGTCCTCCTCCTGAGCCTCCTGGTCGCGGCGCCTTCGGCCGCCGGCCAGGAGGGCGCGGGCGCCAGGAACGACCGCCCGGCCGGCACCGCGTCCCCACCCGCCGTCGTGACGGTCCCGGGCGGGTCGTACCGTCCCCTGCGGTCCGGGCAGGCGGCCCCCATGGAGGTCGACGCCTTCCGTCTGGACCGCACCCCGGTCACGGTGGAGGACTTCCTCGCCTTCGTCCACGCCGACTCGGCCTGGAGGAAGGACGCCGCCCCGCCGGCGCTGGTGGGTGAGCACTACCTCTCAGACTGGTCCGGGCCGGTGTCGCCCGCCACCGGCCCCTCGGACCGCCCCGTCACCGACGTCTCCTGGTTCGCCGCCCGGGCCTACTGTCAGGCCCGGGGCGGCCGGCTTCCCACGACGGACGAGTGGGAGTACGCGGCCCGGATCCCGCCCGCGGCCTGGTCGGGCTCTCCACGGGAGCTGAACCGCCTGTTCCTGGCGCTCCACGACGGGCGTCCCCGGGCGGGGGTCCTGCCGCCGGTGGAGACCGCCTGGGCGAACGCCCTGGGCATCCGGGGCCTCCACGGGCTGGTCCAGGAGTGGACCGACGACTTCAACAACCAGATGGCCTCCGGCGCCGGCCGGGATGACCGGGGACTGGACCGGGGCCTGTTCTGCGCTGCCGGCTCCGTGGGGGTGTCCGACCCCTCGGACTACTCCGGATTCCTTCGAGCCGCATACCGGGCCGCCCTCTCGGGCACCGACGGCGGGCCCCTTTTGGGCTTCCGTTGCGCCTACGACTCCGACACGACCATCCCATGACCAGCCGTGCCCTGAAGCTAGCGGCCCTCGCCGCGATCCTTCCCTTCGTCCTGTCCTGCGATGCTCCCCGGGACGCCCACGCGGCAGGCCCCTACGAACAGCCGACCCCGGCCGTAGACGGGGAAGCCCGCCTCGACGCCCACCCACTCCACGGCCGGAACGGGGAGTCCGGGCGGGCGGCAGCACCCCAGGCGCCCTCGGGGCGGTCCGTCTACGTCCTGCCCGGTGAGTGGCGGGACCAGTCGGGCGCCTCGCTCACCCTGGCGGCGCTGGCGGGCCGACCCCGGGTGGTGGCCTTCGTCTACACGAGCTGCGCCCACGCCTGCCCCCGGATCGTCGCCCGGATGAAGCAGATCGAGACCCAGGCCGCCAGGAGCGGGATCGGGCTCGTGCTGGTCTCCATCGACCCGGAGCGGGACACGCCGGAGCGCCTCGCCCGCTACGCCGAGAGCATGCGGATGGACCCGGAGCGGTGGACCCTGTTGAACGGCCCCGACCATCGGATTCTGGAACTCTCCGTGCTCCTGGACGTGCCCTGGTTCGCCACGGGCGACGGGGAGTTCGGCCACGCCAACGTCCTCACCCTGCTGGATCGAGACGGCGTGGTGCGGGCCCGGGTGGAAGGGCTCGAGTCGGAGCTGACGCCCATTCTCGACGCCCTGGCGGGCTGAGCCCGTGTACACCCTGGTCCGCCGCTTCATCAAGACGGGGATCGCCTTCCTCTTCCTGGGCCTGGGCGCGTGGATGCGGATCCGCCCCGTGGGCAGCCACATCCGGGAGGCCCGGGGGGAGCGCTTCTGATGGAGACGGCCGCCGCGCCCACCGCGGCTCCCCCCTTCTCACTTCCCGGGAGCCACTTCGCCACCGGCCTGGTCTTCCTGTTGTCGGGTGCCGTCGGCCTCGTGGCCGCCGTTCCGGCCCTGTCGGTCGGTGCCTTCCTGGCCCCCACCGTGACCGCCGTCACCCACCTCTTCACCCTGGGGTGGATCACCGTGTCGATCATGGGCGCCCTCTACCAGTTCGTTCCCGTGGCCCTGGGCCGGCCGATGCGTTGGACGTCACCGGCTCCGTGGACGCTCGCCGTGTACGCATCGGGCGTCCTCCTGCTGGTCCTCGGCATGCTCACCCAGCGGGGGGGCTTGGCCGCCGTGGGCGGCGCTCTGGTCGGCCTCGCGGTCCTGGTGTTCGTGGCCAACCTCCTGGCGACGCTGGCCCGAGCGCCGGAGCGGGACCTGACCTGGTGGGCCCTGGCGCTGGCGGCCCTCTTCCTGGTCCTGACGGTGGCCCTGGGGGGCACCCTGTCGGCCAACCTGAACTGGTGGTTCCTGGGTGGAGACCGCCTCACGGCGATCGCCGTCCACCTCCACGTCGCCGTCGCGGGCTGGGTGATGCTGGTCGTGGTCGGTGTCGGCCAGCGCCTGCTACCCATGTTCCTCCTGAGCCACGGGGCCGACGAGCGACCGGCGGCGTGGGCGGTCGGACTCCTGTCTTCGGGGACGGCCCTCCTCTTCGCCGTGCATCACGTCCCGGAGGGCCTGCTGCGCCGGGCTCCCGCCGCGCTGATCCTGGCGGGGATGGCCGCTTTCCTGCTCCAGGCCCGGGCGTTCTTCCGACATCGTCGCCGCCGGAGCCTGGATCCCGGGCTCCGGTCGGCGGCGGCGGCCCTGGCCCTGGTGGGCGTCGGCTCCGCGACCGGCGGCGTGTACGCGTTGGCCGGCCTGAGCTCGACGCGCCTCGTGCTGGCCTACGTCATGGCCGTGATCCTGGGGCTCAGCGTCTTCGTGGCGGCCCACTACTACAAGATCGTGCCATTCCTGGTCTTCTATCACCGCTACGGGCCCCTGGTAGGCCGGCACCCCGTGCCGCGGGTCACCGACCTCTATTCGCCCGCCGCCGCGGCGGCGGCGGGCTGGGCCCTGGTCGCGGGAGCCGGCACCCTGATCCTGGGCGTCGGGGCTCGCTCCGTCGTCGTCGGGTATCTCGGCGCCATCATCTTTCTGACGGGTGCGACCGTGGAATGCGGCCAGATGTATCTCCTCTTCCGGAGGCGTCCGCGATGGGACTCCTGAAGAACCTCTGGACCTCGTTTCGGCGCGGTCGCGCGGCCCGGCGGGCCGGGCCGGGCGGAAGTCCCGCCCACCACCGGGCCCTCCGCCCGTCGAACCCGGCCACCAACGTCGAGACTCCTCCGGCTCCCGGGATCCATCCCGTTTGGGACGCCCTTCGCCGGGTCGTCGATCCCGAGGTCGGTCTCGACATCGTGAGCATGGGGCTGGTCTTCGGGGTGGCCCTCGACGGCGACGAAGCCGTCGTGACCTATACGCTGACCACCCCAGGCTGCCCCATGGCCGATGTCCTGACCCGTGGCATCCTCGCCGAGGTCGGCGCCGTCCCGGGCGTTCGCCGGGTGACCCCCCGTCTCGTCCGGGAGCCGGCCTGGCACCCGGGCATGATCCACGACAACCCCACCCTGGAGCAGCCATGAAGACGCAGCGATCGAATCCCCGCCCGGCCGCCCTCGACGACGCCGCCGGCGTTGTCGACCTGGACGTCCGGGACGACCTGCGGAACGGACGGGAGCCCTTCGGTCGGATCCTGCGGGCCCGGGAGGCGCTGGCACCCGGGCAGGTGCTCCGGCTCCGCGCCATCTTCGAGCCTCGACCGCTGTACCGGGTCATGGCTGAGGCGGGATTCGCCCACTGGACGGAGCGGCTGGCCGACGACGACTGGCGGGTCTGGTTCTACGCCCCTCGCGCCGGTATGGAGGAGCCGCCGCCGGAGGAAGGCGTCTCGGCCTCGCCCGAGCTGGAGGGTGTCGGCGGGGGCGCGGAGCCCTCGGCGAAGCGGGACCTGGACGGAGCCCGGGTCCTGGACGTCCGGGGGTTGGAGCCGCCGGAGCCCATGGTGCTCACGCTGCAGGCCCTGGAGGCCCTTCCCCGGGGACAGACCCTCGTGCAGATCAACCGACGGATCCCCCGCTTCCTGCTGCCGGAGCTGCGAGCCCGGGGCTTCGAATACGCCGTCGAGGAGACGGGCCCGGAGACCGTCCGGGTGCACATCCGCCACGCCGCGGATCTCCTGGCGGGAGAGCGATGAACCCCACTCCCATCCTCACCTCGGCGACGGCCCGACCTCATCCCGGTCGGCGACGGCCACGTCTCATCCGGGTCGGCGACGGCCACGTTTCCTTGAAGACGACCCCAACCCGGTCCCTGCGACCTGTCATGTCCACCAACCCCCTCAGCCATCTCGGGAGCCTCCTCCTGATCCTGGCGATCCCCTTCCCGACCCTGGCCCAGTCCATCGAGGTCTCGGGGCAGGTCCGCCCCCGCTCCGAGTACCGGGACCCGGCGGTGGGCGCCACGGATGCCGAGTTCTTCACGAGTCTCCGGACCCGCCTCTCCGCCCGCTACACGGGGGAGACGGCTGTGAGCGCCTTCGTCCAGCTCCAGGACGTCCGCTTCCTGGGGGAGGAGGCCAGCACCCTGGGGGACTTCAGCGCCGACGCGCTGGACATGCATCAGGCCTGGGTGCAGCTGGGCCCTGACGAGGCCTGGGTCTCCGTCCGGGCCGGCCGCCAGGAGGCCGCCTACGGCGGAGAGCGACTGGTGGGTGCTGTGGGGTGGGCCCAGCAGGGCCGCTCCTTCGACGGGGCTCGGGTCCGGGTCAACCCGTGGGCCGGCGCCCGTATCGACGGGCTGGCCTTCCAGCTGTCCGAGTCCGCCTCGGCGGTGCAGGAGTTCGACGCCGTGTTCTGGGGCGCGTACGCCGTCCTCGACGTGGGCCGGGCGCAGACCCTCGACCTCTTCGTGCTCCACCAGCAGAACGAGATCCCCGACTCGGAGACGGACCAGTGGACCAGCGGGCTCCGCTGGGCCGGGGCCCGGGGCGGCTGGGCGTACCGCGTGGAGGGCGCCTGGCAGACCGGAGAGCGCCTCACCCGGGACGTGGACGCCTACTTCGTGGCCGCCCGGCTGGGCCGCGACTTCGCCGAGGGTCGCGCCGGCCTCACCCTCTGGGCGGACTACCTCTCGGGCTCCCCCCCCGGTAACGAGGAGATCGGCGCCTTCGACACCCTCTTCGGGACCAACCACAAGTTCTACGGCTACGCCGACCTCTTCCTGGACATCCCCCTGAACACCGGTGGCCGGGGCCTGGCGGACCTGGCGGTGAAGGGACGGTGGCAGGTCGACGACGACTGGAGGGCCGACGTGGCGCTCCACCGCTTCTTCGTAGCGGAGGACGAGGGACTGGATTCAGGGGCGCTGGCCACCGAGCTGGACTTGGTCGTCACCCGGTCGGTGTTCGAGGGCCTCCAGGTGTCCGGGGGGGCCGCCTACGTCTTCGCGGACGACGCCCTGGGTCCGATCCGGGGCATCGGCGAGGACGTGACCTTCGCCTACGTCATGCTGGACGTCGTCTTCTAGGGAGGGATGCCCGTGACCACAACGCGGATGCGGCCTCGCGAGCACGGCGCCTACGCCATGCTGGCCTTCCCGGTGCTCTCGGGGTTGCTGCTCGGCGGCCCGTCCGCCGCGGGGATCGGCTTCGTCGCAGCGGCCGTGGGGGCCTTCCTGACCCACGAACCGGCCGCCGTGCTCCTGGGGGCGAGGGGGCAGCGGCTGGCCACTGCGGCCCGGAGCGCGGCGTGGCGCCGGCTGACGTGGGGGGCGGGCCTGGCCGGGGCCGGAGCCCTCCTCTTCCTGCTCACGTCGCCGACCTCCGCGTTGCAGGGTGCAGTCTGGCCCGTCGCGGGCGCCGCGGGCGTGACCCTCCTCCTCCTGACCGGCAGCGTGAAGACGATTCCCGGGGAGGCCTGGGTGGCCATCACCTTCGCGTCGGTGCACGTCCCTGTCGCCGCCGCGGGGGGTGCCACCGGGGTGGCGGTCTGGCTGCCGGCGCTCGTCTGGGCCGGCGGCTTCATCCCGCCCACGCTGGCCGTCCACGCCCTGAAGACCCGGTTCCGGGCTGCCCGGCGGGAGGCGGAGTCCGTCCCGGGACGCTGGACCACGGCCGTGGCACCCGGGGTGGCGACGGCCATCGTGGCGGCCGCAGTGGCTGCTGCGGTCCTGGGAGGGCTCGCCGGCTCTATGGCGGTCCTGCCCATGGCCGGGGCCGCAGGCGTGATCTCCCTCCTGGCCATCCACCCCCGCCACCTCAAGCGGGTCGGGTGGACCATGGTCTTCACCGACGTGGCAACCCTGACCCTGCTGGTCGTCCTGCTGGCCTGAAGCGGAGGGACCCCTTCAGTCGGCGCCGAATCAGTCGTCCGTGGAGTGTTGGCCGCGCGTCTGGCGGAGGTCAGATCCCCGTAGCTGCTCCAGCGCCCACTTCGCGTGCTCCCGCACCAGCTCCTCCCCGTCCTCCAGCGCCTCCCGCAGCGCCGCCACCGCCTCCTCCGGCGGCTCGCCCTTCATGCCCGCGAGCCAGTTCCCCATCGCCACCGCGACGTTGCGCCTGAAGCCCGCGTAGCCCGCCCTCCGGATCGCCGACCCACGCGTCCAGAGGTCCCAC
>DATHRY010000376.1:0-3889 GCA_035464715.1 Longimicrobiales bacterium | reverse complement strand
CGTCCCGCCGTCGCCCACGTGAACAGCTTCAGCCACACGATGAAGCGGCTGAACATGAACATGCACGCGGACGACCCGGCCTTCTTCCGGCAGCCCGAGAGCCGGGACCTGGGCGCCCAGTACCTGTTGCTCTACGAGATGTCCCTGCCCTACGGCCTGGACGTCAACGACCAGATCAACGTCGACAAGAGCGCGCTGCGTCTCGACGTGACCTACGGGGACGTCGACGTGGCGACCATCGAGGTCGAGACCCGGGCGGCCGAGGCCTGGCTCCGGGAGCACGGAACCCCATCCATGCGAACCGCCGAGGGCACGGGTCCGGCGCTGATGTTCGCCAAGATCACCCGGCGCAACATCGCTTCGATGATCCTGGGCACCGGACTGGGTTTCCTGCTCATCGCCGCCATCCTCATGGCCGCGCTCCGGAACGTCCGCATGGGGATCATGAGCCTGGTCCCCAACGTGGTGCCCACCCTGATGGCCTTCGGGGTGTGGGCGCTCCTGGTGGGGGAGGTCGGCTTCGCGGTCTCGGTGATCGCGGGCCTGTCCATCGGGATCATCGTGGACGACACCGTCCACTTCCTGGCCAAGTACGACCGCGCCCGGCGTCGCATGCCCGCCCGCGACGCCGTCCTGTACGCCTTCCGGCACGTGGGCCCGGCTCTCGTGGCCACCACCGTCGTGGTGGCCCTGGGCTTCGCCATGCTGGGGCTGAGCACCTTCCGCGTCACCGCCTACATGGGCGGCCTGACCGCCCTGACGGTGAGCTGCGCGCTCGTCGTCGACTTCCTCGTTCTGCCGGCCATGCTCATCGCCTTCGATGGGCATCGGGCCACCGACCGGGTCCGTCGGGCCCGGCCCCTTCCCGCAACGACGGCCGTCGCCGTCGGTGCCGACTGACGTCCGGACAAGGAGACATCCGATGAACGACACGACCCATCCCCTGAACGCCACGGCCCACGGCTCGAACCCCGACCGCCGGCGCTTCACCCCGTTCAGCGTGTTGACCGCCCTCGGCCTCACCGCCTGGGCCGGCGCGGTCCTGCCGGCCCCCGCCTCCGCTCAGGACCCGGAGACTCGCGGGCTCGCCGTGGCCCAGGCGGCCGACGCCCGGGACACCGGCTGGGGGGACGACGCCAGCACCATGCAGATGGTCCTCCGCAACCGGGGCGGCCAGGAGAGCACCCGGACCCTCCGGCGCATGGCGCTGGAGACCCACGGCGAGGGCCTGGGGGATCGCAGCATCATCGTCTTCGAGGCCCCCCGGGACATCGAAGGCACCGCGCTCCTCTCCCACACCCGCATCCTGGAGCCCGACGACCAGTGGCTCTACCTGCCGGCCCTCCGGCGTGTGAAGCGGATCTCGTCGGGCAACAAGTCCGGGCCCTTCGTGGGCAGCGAGTTCGCCTACGAGGACCTCGTGTCCCAGGAAGTGGACAAATACGACTACCGCTGGCTTCGCACCGAGCCCTGTGGTGACCTGGAGTGCGAGGTGGTCGAGCGCTACCCCCGCTACGAGAACTCCGGGTACACCAAGCAGGTGGTGTGGTGGGACACCGAGGAGTACCGCATCCAGCGGGTCGACTTCCACGACCGGAAGGGGGACCTGCTCAAGACCCTGACCTGGGAGGGCTACGCCGCGTACGGCGACGGCTACTGGCGCCCGGATCGCATGGTCATGGAGAACCACCAGAACGGAAAGTCGACGGTGTTGGTCTTCGAGGAGTGGCGGTTCGGAGCCGGCCTCGACGAGGACGACTTCACGCCGTCCCGGCTGAGGACGACCCGATGAGGGCCGCGACCTTCGCCCCGGGCGCGGCCGTCGCGTTGAGCGTGGTCGCCCTGCTCGCGCCCGCCTCCGTCTCGGGCCAGTCCGTCGAGGCCCGGGCGGAGGTGGGGGTGGCGGTGCGGGCGTTCCCTCAGGCCCCGCTCTTCACCGCGCAGACCTCCGCGGCCTTGTCCCCCTCGATCCTGGTCGCGCCGGAGCTCGAGTGGGCGTCCGACGGAGGGACGTGGAGGGTGTACGGGGAAGGGTTCGCCCGGATCGACGCCCACGACGGGAACCGTACCCACGTCGATGTCCGGGAGCTGGGCGTGACCTGGCTGGGCGAGGGCGTCACCGCCTTCGCCGGGATGGGGCAGGTCTTCTGGGGGGTCACCGAGGTGCGGCACCTGGTGGACATCGTCAACCAGATCGACGCGGTGGAGGACGTGGACGGCGAGGACCGTCTCGGGCAGCCCATGGTAGCGGCCACCCTGGAGGGTGACTGGGGGGTGCTGGACCTCTACGGCCTGCCCTACGCCCGGGAGCGGATCTTCCCCGAAGAGGACGCGCGGCTCCGGGGACCGCTGCCGGTGGGCGAAGCGGTGTACACGTCCGGGCGCGGTCGATGGAGCCCGAGCTTCGCGGCCCGGTACGTCCGCATCGAGGGGCCCGTGGACGTAGGCGTCACCGCCTTCTTCGGCACCGCCCGGGAGCCCCGCTTCGAGCCGGGCCCGGGGGAGGACGGAGCCCCCGTGCTCCGCCCCGTCTACGACGAGATCGACCAGTTCGGCCTCGACGCCCAGTGGACCGGCGAGCGGACGCTGCTCAAGCTCGAGGCCATGACCCGTGGCGGGCACGCGGAGCGCATCGTCGCCCTCACCGGTGGGCTCGAGACCACCCTGTACCAGGTGTTCGGAAGCGCCGGAGATCTGGGACTCCTCGCGGAGGTCATGTTGGACTCCCGAGGCGCCGGGGCGCCGCCGACCCTGTTCGACAACGACCTGTTCGTGGGCGGCCGCTGGGCCCTGAACGACGTGGCGGGGACCAGCGTCCTGGGCGGACCGATCGTGGACTGGGAGACGGGCGAGATCCTGTTCATGCTGGAGGCGGAGCGCCGCTTCGGCGCGTCGTGGCACCTGTCGGTGGACGCCCGGCTCTTCGGCAACACCGATCCGGGGTCGGTGGTGCACGGCATCCGCCGGGACGGGTTCGTGTCCGTGGCGCTCAGCCGGTTCTTCTGAGCGCTGGTCGGCGCTGCGGCGGGAGGCGGGAGGGCACTAGAGAGGCTCGGGCGGCGCCTCTCCCGCCCCTCGCCCGCCTCCCTCGACGGGCCTAGGATTCCTTCCGTCGGTGCGCCGCCCCGTCACGTCGGTCGGCGCAGTCTCTTCCCTCTTCCCCAGGCCCCATGCCCATCACCCTCGACTGGCGCTACTTCCGCCCTGGCTGAACGAGCTGCGCCAAGACTCAGGAGTTCCTGAGCCGCCACGGAATCCGGGATTCCGTGATCCAGCACGCCCGCAAGGACCCGGTGGACGCCGACGGCGCCCGGGCGCTCCTGGCCGAGGTCGACCACGTGTACGTCGCCCGGGGGAAGAAGACGGTCCACTTCGACCGCTCGGCGGACGGCGCGGACGACGAGGAGATCCTCCCTCTCGTCCTGGGGCGGTCGGGCACGCTCCGGGCGCCGGCGCTGCGAGTGGGGACCACGCTGGTGGTCGGGTACAACGACGACATCCTGGAGGAGCAGCTGGGCTGAGGCGGGAGTCTACACGCCCGGGACGCCCGTGCGTCGCAGCAGCTGCCGGTAGCGCGGGTCTGCCTCCAGGGCCTGCAGCTCGGGGTAGCAGCGGTCGTAGAGCAGGACCATGGGATCCTCCTGCATCGCTTCTTCCAGGAACACGCTCGCCTCCTCGGCGCGGCCCAGGGCGGCGAGCGTCGCCGCCACCACCGGAGTCGGCTTGATCTGTCCGGACGTCGCGCGGTCGGTCAGTGCCCGGGCCTCGGCGAGGTCCACCTCCGCCAGGATCCGCCCGGCCTCGTCCTCCCGGCCCGCCCGGGCCAGCACCAGCGCCTGGACCAGGGCGTAATACGCCTCGCCGTCCTCGGCGTCGTCCAGCACGCCCA
>DATHRY010000375.1:0-7702 GCA_035464715.1 Longimicrobiales bacterium | reverse complement strand
CGGGACTTCACCCGGCTGGACGACGGCGACGCCCCGCTTCGCCTGGTGGCCAGCGAGTCCTTCGCCCGCACCTACTCCCCCGACGATCCCCTGGTGGGTCGCACCATCCTGATCTACGGCGATGCCGAGGCCGAGGTCATCGGGATCGTGGGCGACGTGCACCAGCGGGGCCTGGACGAGCCGCCGGTGCCTACCCTCTACATCCACCAGGAGCAGAACGCCCGGATCGGCATGGGCTTCCTGGCCCGGGCCGAGCCCGGCGTCGATCCCCTCCGGATCGCCGGCGCCATGCGGGACATCGTGGTGGAGCTGGACGCCGACCAGCCGGTGCGGGAGGTGGCCTCCATGGAGGCGGTGGTGGACGAGTCGCTGGCCAGCTCGCGCTTCCTGACCCTGCTCCTCACCGCCGTGGGGGCGCTGGCGGCCCTCCTGGCCTCGGTGGGCGTCTACGGCGTCATCGCCACGGTCGTCCGGCAGAGGACCCGGGAGATGGGGCTGCGGATGGCTCTGGGCGCCGCCCGGGCGGACGTGATCGGCCTGGTGGTCCGCCAGGGCATGGTCCCGGCCACCCTGGGGCTCGTCCTGGGACTGGTGGTGGCGCTGGCGGCGTCGAGCCTGATGGAGAGCCTGCTCTTCGGGGTGGCGCCGCTGGATCCGTGGGCCTACGTGGTGGCGGGGATCCTGGTGGGGGCGCTGGCCCTGGGCGCCTGCGGCCTCCCGGCGGCCTGGGCGAGCCGGTTGGAGCCGGCAACGGTCCTCAGAGACGAGTAGCCCCTCGCGCTCGCCCGGAATCGCGCAATCTTTCGGGTCCCGAAATGGGCCCCCGGGCCCGGACCCGATGCCCGTCGCGCGTTCCGACCATGATCCAGATCCAGAGCCGACCCGACGTCGCCCCGGGCGACGCCCTCGACGCCGTGCGGGAGCACTACGGGCTGGACGGCACCCTGACGCCGCTGCCCGGGGACCGGGACGCGAACTTCCTCCTCCGGACCCGGGACGGTGCCGGTTACGTGGTGAAGGTGGGGTCGCCGGACGAGGACGACGTCATCCTCCGGACCGAGGTGGAGCTCCAGCGGCACCTCGCCCGGACCACCGGGGGGCTCGTCCCCGACGTGGTGGATGCGCGGGACGGCGCGGGGATCGTCCGGGCCGAGGATGCGACCGGACGGACCCACCGCATCCGGGTCGTGGACTACGTGGAGGGCGCTCTGCTCGCACACGTCCGGCCGCGCTCCCTCGAGCTGCTGCGGGACCTGGGCCGCCGTGTGGCGGTTCTCGACTCGGCGCTGGGCGCCTACCCCGACCACCCCCCGGCCCGGACCGACTTCGAGTGGGCGCTGGGACGCTCGGGGTTCGTCATGGAGCGCTGCTTCGACCTGCTCCAGGGGGAGGAGCTCGAGCTGATCCGCCGGATCCACGCGGACTGGCGGGTCCGGGAGCGCGACTTCCTGGGGCTGGGCTCCCAGGTCATCCACGGCGACGTCAACGACTACAACGTCCTGGTCTCGCCGCCCGGGGTGGGGCCGCGGCGGGTGACGGGCATCATCGACCTGGGCGACGCCCACTCGGCGCCCCGGGTCTTCGACCTGAGCATCGCCATCGCCTACGCGATCCTGGATACGCCGGACCCCCTCCTGGCGGCGGCCGCGGTGGTGCGGGGGTTCCACGAGGAGACGCCTCTGAGCGAGGGCGAGGTGAACGTGGTGTACGTGCTGGCCCGGGCCCGGTTGGCGGCCAGCGTGAGCATCTCCGCGTGGAAGCGGCGGCAGGACGGCGACGTGGACCCCTACGCCACGGTGTCCGAGCGGCCCGCCTGGGACATGCTCCGGCGTCTCGATGCGGTGCCGGCCCGGTTCGCCGAAGGCGTCCTCCGGGATGCGGCGGGGTTTCCCGCGAGTCCGGGTGCGGCGGTCCTGGTGCCCTGGCTGAGGGCGCAGCCCGTCGAGCCGGTCATGGCCCTGCCGCGTGCGGACGGGGACGAGGGCTCCCTCGACCCGTCGAAGATCCGGGTCCTGGACCTGAGCGTCTCGAGCCCGCTCCTGAACGGACGCGACACCGACGACACCGCCGCCTTCACGCGCCGCGTCTTCCGCCACATGGAGGACCAGGGGGCGGCCATCGGCATCGGTCGCTACCTGGAGCCCCGGGCCTTCTACCTGACGGATCTCTTCGCAGGACGCCCGGGCGACCCTCGGGAGCGGCGCACGGTGCACCTGGGCATCGACCTCTTCGACCGCGCGGGCGCCGAGGTGCGGGCGCCCCTGGCCGGGCGGGTGGCCTCGGTCCGGGACAACGGGGCGGGGCTCGACTACGGGCCCACCGTCATCCTGGAGCACGACGGGCCCGCCGGTCCCTTCTGGACGCTCTACGGCCACCTGGAGCGGGCCTCCGTCGAAGGGCTCGAGGTCGGGACCCCGGTGGCGGCGGGCCAGGTCATCGCCCATCTGGGGCCGTTCCCCGAGAACGGCGACTGGCCGCCCCACCTGCACTTCCAGATCCTGACCGACCGGCTGGGCCACGAGGGTGAGTTCCCCGGAGTGGCCCTCCCACGGGAACGCGACGTGTGGGCGTCGTTCTGCCCGGACCCGAACCTCCTGCTCCGGCTGCCGGGGGAGACCACCTGGACGCCGCCCGAGGATCCGGAGTCGCTGCTGGAGCGTCGGCGGGCGGCGCTGGGCCCCAGCCTGAGCCTGTCCTACGCCGAGCCCCTCCACATCGTCCGGGGCGTCGGGACGTACCTGTACGATCCCCTGGGCCGCGCCTGGCTGGACTGCGTGAACAACGTGGCCCACGTGGGCCACGAGCGGGCCGAGGTCGTGGAGGCGGGCCGGCGGCAGATGGCGCTGTTGAACACGAACACCCGCTACCTGCACGAGAACGTGGTCGCGTATGCCGAGCGGCTCGCCGGGCTCCTGCCGGATCCTCTCGAGGTCTGCTTCTTCGTCAACTCGGGGTCCGAGGCGAACGAGCTGGCGCTGCGCATGGCCCGGGCCCACACCGGCGGCTCCGGCACGGTCGCGCTGGAAGGCGGCTACCACGGGGCGACCCAAGCACTCGTGGACGTGAGCCACTACAAGCACGCGGGGCCCGGGGGCTCCGGGGCGCCGCCCACCGTGCGGACGGTCCCGGTCCCCGACCCGTACCGGGGCATCTACGAGCGGAACGTCCCTGGGGCCGCGGATCGGTATGCGGACCACGTCCGGGAGGCGTTCGATGCGCTCGCGTCCGCGGGCCACGCCGCCGCCGCCTTCATCGCCGAGAGCTTCCCGTCGTGTGCCGGGCAGATCGAGCCACCCGCCGGCTACTTCCCGGCCGCGTACCGACACGCCCGGGCGGCGGGGGCGGTGTGCATCGCCGACGAGGTCCAGGTCGGCTTCGGGCGCGTAGGGAGCCACCTGTGGGGCTTCGAGGCCATGGGCGCGGTCCCCGACATCGTCACGCTGGGCAAGCCCATCGGGAACGGGCATCCCCTGGGTGCCGTCGTCACCACCCGGGCCATCGCCGAGTCCTTCGCCAACGGCATGGAGTTCTTCAGCACCTTCGGCGGCAACCCCGTGTCGGCGGCCATCGGCCTCGCCGTCCTGGACGTGCTGGAGGCCGACGACATGCAGGAGCACGCCCGGATCGTGGGCCGCCACCTCAGGTCGGCCCTGGAGGCCCTGGGCGAACGGCACCCGTGCATCGGGGACGTGCGTGGGCGAGGGCTGTTCCTGGGGGTGGAGCTGGTCCGGGACCGGGACCGGAAGACGCCTGCGCCGGAGCTCGCCCGCTACGTGGTGGACCGGGCCGCGACGCTGGGGGTGCTCCTCAGCACCGACGGGCCCGACCACGACGTCCTCAAGATCAAGCCGCCCCTGACGTTCACGCGGCAGGACGCCGAGCGGGTCGTCGGCACCCTCGATCGCATCCTCGGCGAGGACCCGGCCCGGGCGGCGCTGCGGACGGAGGGCTGAGGGGGCGGATCGAGGGCACCCCCCGCCGACGCAGGGCCGCGCGCCCGAGCCCGCTTCAACGCGTGGCCGTCCGGACCCGCGCCCCGTCGGAGACGCCCTCCGCGGGATACAGGATGACCTGGGTTCCGGGCTCCAGCCCCGCCGTCACCTCCGTACGCCCGGGGCCTTGTCGCCCCACCTCCACGGCCCTGAGCCGGGCACGGCCGCCGTCGACGGTGAAGAGGTGCCACCGCCCCTCCTGCTGGAAGAGGGCACTGGCGGGAACGGTGAGGACGTCCCGGCCCTGCCAGACGACCACCGCGACGTCGATGCGATAGCCCACCCCCAGCTCCGGCGGCGGGTCGTCCACGGCGCCGACCACGTTCACCCGCTGCTCCTCCACGCCCAGGGTGGAGACCTTGGTGAAGGCGGACGGCTCGACGTAGAGGACGGTGCCCTCCAGGGCCGTGTCGCCGCCCCATCCCGTGATCCACATGCGGCTGCCGGGGGCCACCCGGACCGCGTCTTCGGTCAGGACGTCCACCACCACCTGCAGGCTCCCGGGATCGGCGATCTCGAAGAGAGGGGTGCCGGCCTGGACCACCCGCTCGCTCTCCTCGAGGACCCTGAGGATGGTTCCCGAGACGGGGGCTCGGACGGGGACGGCGCCGGCCGGCTCGCCGTCGATGCTGGTCCCGAGGAGCCGGGCCCGGGCCTGGGCCAGGTCCGCCCGTGCCGCCTCCAGCGCGGCCTGCACCGCTTCCTGGCGGGCCACGGCCTGTTCCGCGGCCTCCTCGAACCGCTCCATGGTCTCCCGGGTGAGGGCGCCCATCTCGTAGAGGGGCTGCCGGCGCTCGGCTTCGCGGCGGGCCTGACCCACCTGGCGCTCCGCCTCCACGGCCTCGGCCTGGGCCAGGACCACCCGGGCCTGGGCCGCCGAGACCTGGGCCTCCAGCGCCGCCTGGACCCGGGGATCCTCGGGGGCGGGCGAGAGGGTGGCCAGTACCATGTCCCGGTCCACCACATCCCCCGCCTCGACGGCGGGTCTCGAGAGGCGGCCCGCCACCGGGGCCGCCACCGTGAAGAGCTCCCGGGCGCGGGTGCGGCCCTCGTCCTCCACCGTCACGGACAGGGTGTCGAGGCGGGCCTCGGCCACCTCGACCCGGGTCCCCCCCGACTGGAACATCGTCCATGCGGCGGCGACGGCGACGACGGCGACTCCTCCGAGGATCCAACGGGTGGAGGTCTTCATGGCACGATCTATTCCCGGGTCTTGAGGACGGCGATGAGGTCCATGTGATCGATCCGCCGCCGCACGATCCATCCACTGGCCGCCGCGGCGGCCAGCGTGATCAACGAGGACAGGACGTAGGTACGGGGGGAGACGACCAGGGCGATGCGGTACGTCTCGGTCCGGACGGCGCCCGCCACCCCCAGCGAGAAGAGGTAGCCGAGCACCCAGCCGAAGGGGAGCGCCAGGACTGTGATGATGGCCTGCTCACCGAGCAGGAGGACGGCCACCTCGCGGCGCCTGAAGCCCAGCACACGAAGGCTCGCGAGCTCGCGGCCCCGTTCCGAGAGGGCGATCCGGGCGCCGTTGTAGATCACGGCGACCGCGATGAGCCCGGCGAAGCCCAGGAGGAAGGCCACCGCGATGAAGAGGCTGTCGGCGAGCTGGTCCCGGAAATTCTCCAGGGTCATGGCCGGGGACTGGACCGACGCCACCGCCGGGGCGGCGTCGATCCGGGCCAGCAGGCTGTCCCGGGCGTCGTCCCGGACGGTGAGGAGCGCCCCGCTGGCGGTGCGGGGTCCCCCGGCCAGGCGGTCCAGGACATCGCCGTTCATGATGGCCGAGACGCCGATGAAGTCCTCCACCACGGCGGCCACCGGCACGAGGCCGCTGGCTCGTCGCCCCTCCAGCAGCTCGACGGTCAGGGTGTCTCCGGCGTGGATCCTCAGTCGCTCGGCCACGATGGCGCTGAGCACCAGCCCCTCGGCGGGGAGGGGTCGGACGTCGTCGTCGTCCACGACGATCCGGCGCATCCGGCTCCCCATGGGGAAGCCCTGCACGGCCAGCTCCCGATCCCGGTGCCCCGCCCGCAGACGCGCCGGCTCGGCTCGGTAGAGCTCCACCCCCGTGACCCCCTCCATGCGCGCCAGCTCGTATCGGACCGCGACGTCCAGCGGCTCGCGGAAGGAGACCTGGAGGTCCTCCCGCTGCGCCATGCCGAACTGCAGGTCCATCATGAAGGTGACCCCGTCGAACATGAACATGCCCATGACGAGGATCGCCACGGAGAAGGCCACTCCGAGCGAGGACAGGAGGGCACGCACGGGGCGGCGCTCGAGGCTCCGCAGGATCATCCGCCCGGCCGGCGGCAGGAAGGTCCCGAGTCCGGCCCGCTCCAGGACCCCGGCCTCGAAGCTGGGAGGCGCCTCGGGCCGCATGGCCTCCGCGGGGGGAAGGCGGGCGGCGGCCCGGGCACCCCGGAGCGCACCGAGCCCCGCGGCGCCCAGGGTGACGAGCGACGCCACGATCAGGAGCGGGATGCTGAAGACGTAGCTCAGGTCGGGGAAGTTGAAGTACGTGCCGTACAGGCGTACGAAGGCGCGGCCCAGCCACACCCCCGCGACCGCTCCCAGCGCGATCCCCGCGGCGGCGGCCAGCCCCGCCATGGACAGGTAGTGCAGGGCCACCTCCCGGTCCCGGTAGCCGAAGGCCTTGAGGACGCCGATCTGGCTCCGCTGGGTCGCGATGAGCCGGCCGAGGACGATGTGCAGGAGGAAGGCGGCCACCGCCAGGAAGACCCCCGGGATCGCGGTGCCCATGACCCGGTTCTGGTCCAGCTCGCCCTGGAGCACCACGTGGGAGAACTGGTCGTCCCGCGTGTAGGCGCCCTGTCCGCCGTAGGGCTCCAGGATCTCGTCCACCCGGGCCATGGCCACGTCCGGATCTCCGCCGGGCGCCAGGTCCAGGACCACCTCGTTGAAGGCCCCGTCCATGTCGTAGAGGGGCCCGAGGATGCGCTGGCGCATCCAGAAGACGCCGTAGCGCTCGTCGTCCGGGTACAGGGCGCCCGGCGGGACCGAGTAGCTGTGCTCCGGCGAGACCACCGTCCCGACGATCCGCAGGCTCCGGGCCCGCCCGTTGAGGATGGCCCGCACGGTGTCCCCCGGGAGGAGCCCCCGGGCATCGGCGAAGGTCCGGCTCACGAGCGCCTCGTCGGCGACGGAGGGAGCTGGCAGCCGGCCCCGCTGCAGGACGAGGCCCCCCAGCGACGGCATGTCGTGGTCCGGGATGGAGACGAAGAGCCCCATGCCCGGAACGTCGAGTCCCGGCAGGTCCAGGCGCGCCATGAAGGTGACCCGGGTCTCCAAGGCGGCGACACCCGGGACCCGGGCGAGGCGGTCCTCGACCGCACGCGGGGCCCGCTTGAGCGAGCTCCACAGGTCGGGGAACCGGGTCTGCTCGTAGTAGGACCTCTGCGAGGCCAGGAGGGACTGGTACCCGCCCCGCATGGTCAGGACGGTCATGGTCCCGGCGGCGACCATCAGGGTGATGGACAGCATCTGGCCCCGGAGATGCCAGATGTCCCGGAGGAGCTTCCGGTTCAGCGAGCTCACCTCGGGCCTCACCAGGCCATCTCCTCCACCGAGGCCCGCACCGCATGCACCTCCTCCTCGGCCACCTGGCCGCTGCTCATGTGCAGGACCCGGTCGGCCATGCGGGCGATGGCGACGTTGTGGGTGATGATGGCGGTGGTGGTTCC
>DATHRY010000374.1:0-16113 GCA_035464715.1 Longimicrobiales bacterium | reverse complement strand
GAGAGCCTACCTGGCCGTGGTGGGGATGGGGCTGAGGGTCCGGGAGTCGTTCGTGAGGGGTGAGGGGCGGGCCGGACGGATCGCGTAAGCTCCGCCGGCCGCGACCCGCGCGACCGCACGGATTCTTTGCGATCCCGGTGGCTCCTGAGGGAAATTCCGCTCAGGGATTCCGGGGAACCCCCTACAGCATATCCACGGGTCCGAGGCGAATACTGGACCCGGTGACCAGCGCCCTCGCAAGCGCGTGGGCCTCCCGGTCCCCCTTTCGACGTCCGACTGCACAGCGGCTGATTCGAGCCGTTTCTATAGCAGCACTCCGAACAGGCGTCCGTGCGCCCCCCGGGCCTGGACGCCGAGGAGGATGGACGGATGGAAGCCTCTGCCCCTCGCGCGACGCGATCCAGTCCCTTCGACGGGGTCCTCGGTGATGAAGGACTTGCTGGCCGTCTCGCACTGTCCTGGTCGGTGGCGGGAGGGCTGAGCATGGAGGCCGTGCTCGTCGCCGCGGCCATGGTGTCCGATTCCCCCAACGCCGCCGCCGATCCCGTTGCGGCCACCCTCTTCTTCGTGGCCGGGGTGATCGGCGGCTTCGTCCACGGAGCCCTGGTGGGGGTGGCGGGGCGGCCCCGGGCCGTTCCGCTCTCCACCGCCATCCGGGGCATCGAGTTCGCCGCGGTGGCCATGATTCCCGTTGGAGTCGTGGCCTGGGGGGCGGCGCTCTGGATCTCCATGACCGCCACGTCCATGGCATCGGGCCGGACGACCCTCATGGCCGCCACGGCCGTGGGGTGGCTGGTCCTGCTGGCGTCTCTGGCATGGGCGGCCGCGGAGGGGGCTGCCGGCCTCCGGTGCGCCATGGTCCGGTGGCCCGAGCGCCGGCCCGGGGTCCCCCTGGTGCTCCTGGTCTTCGTGACCCTCCTGATCGCCTTCGTCCTCTGGCAGCCCGAGCTCTGGTTCACGGACCTTCGGGTCTCGCCGCTGGGGGCCGCATTCCTGGCCCTGGGGGCAACCGTCTGGATCGCCCTCCCCCTCGTCGTCTTCGTCCTCCACTTCCTTCACCAGTGGCACTCGGGAAGCTCCATCTGGGACGGGAATGGGCACCTTCGGGAAGGAGACTCCTCGTGACCGCCTCGACCGTCCGGCTTCTGGTCCCTGGGCTCGGGTTGGGCCTGGCCCTCCTCGCCTCCGCATGCACCGACACGGTGTACGTGGAACGGGACCCCTTCGAGCCGCCCCCGGATGCCGCACAGGGGTTCCTCGGGTACAGCGACGTCGAGGACGGCCTCCCCACCTGCGGGAACTGCCACATCGGACAGAACGCCGAGTGGCAGCAGACCGCCCACGCCGGTGCCTGGGCCACCCTCCAGGAGAGCGGACACTCCCAGGATTTCTGTGAGGGCTGCCACACCGTCGGAGCCAACGGGAACGCGGTGACGGAGGAGAACGTCGGCTGGACCGCCACCGCCGACGAGCGCTACCTGGACGTCCAGTGCGAGTCGTGCCACGGCCCGGGACTGGAGCACGTCACCAACCCCGACGCGTCCCAGCCGCTGGCCTCGATCCTGGTGGGGATCGACCTGACCAACGGGTGCGGCGAGTGCCACCAGGGGACCCATCACGGCTTCGTGGACGAGTGGGCGCTGTCCCGGCACGGGGAAGGGGCCCACGCACCCCAATACCGGGAACGGGAGGGGTGCCGCACCTGCCACGGCGCCCGGGGCGCCCTGGAGGCCTGGGGCGTCAAGGCCGAGTACCTGGAGAAGGAGGGCACCGGGGAGATCGGGATCGTGTGCGCCGTGTGCCACGATCCCCACGACGCCACCTACGAGGGGCAGCTCCGCTACTCGGTCAGCATCCCCGAGGTCGACCTCAATCTCTGCATGAAGTGCCACCAGCGTCGCGCCGTTCCGGACCCCGGGTCCTCCCGGGGACCCCACTCGCCCCAGGGCCCCCTCCTCCTCGGGGAGGACGTCGGGTGGATCCCCCCGAACTTCGAGTACTCGAACACGACGATCCGGGGCACCCACGGCAGTGAGCGGAACCAGCGCCTGTGCGCCACCTGCCACGTGAACGGCTACGAGGTGACCGACGCCGCAACCGGTGACTTCGTCATCAGCGTGAAGGGGCACAGCTTCCAACCGATCCCCTGCCTCGACGCCCAGGGCGTGCCCGACCCCACCGCCGAGTGCGAGCTGACGGACCGGACCTTCTCGTCCTGCACCTCCAGCGGGTGCCACGGAGACCAGGCAGCCGCCCGGGGCGCGTACATCGTCGCCACCACCCGCATCGCCGACCTCGTGGCCGAGCTGGATGCCCTGCTGGCCCAGGTGCCCGAGTCGGAGTTCGATCCCGAGGACGGCGTCTTCACGACGGCGGAGGGGGCGAATTTCAACTCGGGCCTCGGGGCCATCACGAGCTCCGCGATCCACAATCCATTCCTGACCGAGGCCCTCCTTACGGCCAGCATCCGGCAGGTTCGGGAGGACTACGGGCTGGCTGCCGTCTCGGCGGCGCTTCCCCTGGGCAGCCTCCTGACGCCTCCACGCTAGAACCAACCGCGGGCCGGAGACCGGTCTCCGGCCCGCTCCCTCCGGAGAGATCATGGGTCTCCCCCGAGCCGGACCGACCCTCGGCGCACCCTGGAGCCGGGCGCTGGCCCTGCTCCTCGCGGGGGTCCCGGCATGGGGCTGCGGGCCGCCCGAGCCTCCGGACGCGCCCGTGGAGGAGCCGGCCGCCCCCGTCCAGGAGACCCGGTTCGAGCCCCCGCGGCCGGCACCCGAACCGGCGGCCGCTCCCGTGGCCACGGACCTGGCGCTGTCCGGCTCCTTCGCCCACGAGCCCCACGCCGGAGTCCGGTGCGCCACCTGCCACACCGGGGTGCAGGGGCACTCGCTGCACGCGGCGGTGGGTTGTGCGGAATGCCACCCCTCCCCAGAGGGCGTCGAGGCCGTCGGGACGCCCTCCGAGGAAGGGTGCCTGACCTGCCACCACCTGCGGCAGTCCGCCCGGAGCTGCGTCGACTGCCACGGGGACCTTCCGGGCCGGGTGTTCCAGGTGGACCAGCGCCTGGACCTGTCGGTGACCATCGAGCCCATCACCCGGACGCTGGCCTTCGATCATGGGTGGCACCGCGACCGGGCCTGTGCCACATGCCACACGCCGACCCCCAGGGCGATCGTCTCCATCGGGTGCGGGGACTGCCACGACGCGCACCACCGGGCCGAGAGCGACTGCGCCGGGTGCCACGAACCCTCCCCGCTGGATCACGACGAAACAGTCCACCGGGGATGCACCGGGACGGGCTGTCACGGCCCGGTGGCCGCGGCGCTTCCCACCTCCAGGAGCTTCTGTCTCACCTGCCACCGGGACCAGGTCGATCACGAGCCTGGAGGGGACTGCTCGACCTGCCACCTCTTCGAGTCCTCCAGAACGGCGGACTCCGGGACACCCCGGAGCCCGTCCCTCCCCATGAGCGGGGGGCCCGGATGAACGCCCGGGACGTCGCCGGAAGCCGCCCGCCCCGCCTCTCCCCGAGGTGTCGAGTCGTACACCCGGCATCCTCCCTCGCCGTCACTTCGGCCCTCAGCCTCGTCCTGGCCGGACCCGCACCCGCCATGGCCCAGACGGGCCGGATCTGGGGCACCAGCACCATGCAGTTCGTGGAGCTCCGGCCCCTGGTGGTGGACAGCCTGCCGGAGTCGGAAGTCCCGGGGGACGGACTCCTGCGTCCCCTCCCCGGGGGGGGCGTGGTCCGCTGCATCCAGGGGCAGACCGTCTGCCGATACAGCCGTTCCGGCGACGAGGCCTACACGGTGCCCACCATCCACGACATCTCCGCCACCGCCTGGGGCTTCCTGGAGGGGGTGCGGGTCTACGCCCGGGCCATCGTCCGGGCGGAGGTGGCCGGCGGCGATCGGCTCTGGCCCCGCTCCGACGACGCCTTCGACCTGGTGCTGGCCTACGGAGAGTGGAGTCGCCGGAGGGTGCGGATCCGGGGAGGGCGCCAGTGGAAGGCCTCGGGGCTGGGATTCTACAACTACGACGGGCTCTCGGCGGAGCTCCGTCTCTGGGACGGCGTGCGGACCGAGCTCTACGGGGGCTGGAGCCTGGCCCGGGGGTTGAACGAGCCCCGCACCGGCCCGGCGCTGTCGGCCATCGAGTCGTTCGTCCCGGACCACAGGAGCCTGATCTTCGGCGTGTCGGCGAGCTACCGTCCGTCGGCCCGCGGGAGCGTCACGGCCATCTACCAGCGTGAGCTCCTCACGAACCGGAAGGGCCTCGTGTCGGAGCGTGTGGCCCTGGACGGCCTCTACCGGCGGGGACGGTTCACCTTCGAGGGGACCTTCGAGGCGGACCTGCCCTCGAAAGTGGTCAACGAGGCCACAGCACGGGTCCGCGCCGTCTTCGGCGGTGGGATCTCCGGCCGGCTCTGGGCCCGGCGCTACGAACCGTTCTTCGAGCTGTGGACCATCTGGGGAGCGTTCACCCCCGTGGCTTTCACCGAGCTCGGCGGCGGCGGGGCGTGGCAGACCTCGGACGGCGGCGTCTCCCTGGGGCTCACCGGGTCGTGGCGGAGCTACGGGGACAGCGGAGCCAGCACGACCTTCGTGGATCCCCGAACCTCGTCCTGGCGTGTCTCGGCGAACGGATCCGCCCGCGTGGCCCGGGCCTGGTCTCTCCAGGGCCGGTACGGCGTCGACCTGGGGTTCGGGGCTGCGAGCACCGCCGCCGCCGTCCGGACACAGTGGGATCTGGATCCTGACGCGTACCTGGGCGCGAGCCTGGAGGCCTTCCAGACCGACTACGAGTTCCGGGTCCAGGACGGCACGGTCTTCGGGGTGGGGCTCGACGGCGGGGTGAAGATGGGCGGGCGACTGGACCTCAGCGGCGGACTGGGTGCCTGGTGGCACCGGAGCGACGCCTCGGCGGTGGCCCCGGACTGGAGCCAGCTCCGGGCCCACCTTCGGCTGCGGTGGTCGGTAGGACCCGAGGCGGGCCTCCGGACGCCGGGAGGCGTGTCATGAAGGCCCCGGTCCGGCTCGCGCTGCTGGCGGTGTCCACCGCGCTGGTGACGGCCTGGGGCGGCCTGGCGGCCGTCCTCCAGGAGCGCGGCTTCCCCCACCAGGAGCATGAAGGGCTCTTCCCCCTGTGCGAGACATGCCACCAGGGGATCACGACCCCCGACCTCGCCGACGACTTCCCCGAGCCCCGCCGCTGCGACGCATGCCACGACGGGGACCGGGCGCCCCGGGTCCGCTGGGATGGACCCACTCCCACACCCACCAACCTGGAGTTCTCCCACGCCGCCCACGACCGCCGCCTGGCGGCGGCGGATGAGGAGGCATCCTGCGCCACCTGCCACCGGGATTCGGCCCGGCAGGGGACGATGGCCGTCCGTCGGGCTCCGCCGGAGGCATGCCTCCAATGTCACGCCCACACCGCCGAAACCCACCTGGCTCCGGAGCGGGACTGCACGGCCTGCCACATCCCCCTGACCCAGGCCCGCGAGCTGGATCTGGACCGGATCCTCGCCTTCCCCGCTCCGGCCTCCCACGACGCCGAGGGTTTCCTCGCCGACCACGCCCCCCCGCCGTCCGCGCCCCCCGGGCTGTGCGCCACCTGCCATGCCCGGGAGTCCTGCACCCGCTGCCACCTGAACGGGGACGCGATCTCCGCGATCCGCACCCTGGCCCCGGATCCCCGGATCGCCGTCCTGGAAGGTGCGAAGCTCCCCGAGTACCCGAAGCCCGCCACCCACGAGGGGTTCGAGTGGTCCTGGGCCCACGGGGAATCGGCGCTGGACGCCCCGGCGGCCTGCGGAACCTGCCACGCGCGGCAGAGCTGCGAGCGTTGCCACGTCCCGGAGCGCACCGGCCCCGTCGCGGCCCTCACCCCGGTTCCCTCCGGCGACCTCCGGGGGGTCCGGATCGACCCGAGCTCCCGGGTCCACGACCCCGGGTGGACCACCGACCACGCCGCCCCCGCCGCCCAGTCCGGTGGTGGCTGCCGCGGCTGCCACACCATGACGTACTGCGAATCCTGCCACGACGGCCCAGACCGTCCGGCGTTCCACTACCCGAACTTCCTGCAGATGCACGGCCCCGAGGCATGGGGGAACGACGTCGAGTGCGCCACCTGCCACAACCCCGACGTCTTCTGCCGGGGGTGCCACACCTCGGTGGGCCGGACCTCGGAGGGACGGCTGGACGCGGCCTACCACTCCCGAGAGCCCTTCTGGCTCTTCGGCCACGGGATCGCGGCCCGGCAGGGGCTGGAGAGCTGCAGGAGCTGTCACGCCCAGTCGGACTGCGTGGTCTGTCACGCCGCCGAGGGCAGCTGGCGGATCAATCCCCACGGCCCGGGCTTCGCCGCGGACCGGCTCCGTGACGCCGACGCCCTCTCCTGCCGGGCCTGCCACCGCAACGGGATCTTCCCGTCATGAGGCGCGCCCCCCTCCCCCGGTTCCGGCCGTTCCTGGCGGGGGCGGCGCTCTCGGTGGCGGCGCCGATGGCATCCCCGGGAACCGCCCAGACGCTGCCCACGGAAGACCAGTGCGTGGGGTGCCACAGCACCCTGGAGGACGATCGGCTCCGGCTCCCGGCGGAATGGTACCTCACGGACGTCCACGCCGAGGTGGGGTTCGACTGCCTGGCCTGCCACGGCCGTCCTGCCGAGGGAGCCGGGGCCCTGGACCCTGCGGCCGGGTTCCTGGCCGCCCCGGCCCGTCGTGAGATCCCCGGGCTCTGCGGCCGCTGCCACTCCGACGCGGCCTTCATGAGGGACTTCAATCCCTCGCTCCGGGTCGACCAGGTCGCCGAGTACCGGACCTCCGGGCACGGGCGGGCCCTCTTCGGCTCCGACGACCCCGACGTGGCCACCTGCGTGAGCTGCCATCCGGCCCACCGGATCCGCCCACCCACCGACCCCGAGTCCAGCGTGTACCCGTTGCGGGTGGCGGAGCTGTGCGCCGGATGTCACGCCGACGAGACGCTGATGGCCCGACACGGGCTCGCGACCGACCAGATCGAGGAGTATCGGACCAGCGTCCACGGCCGGCTGATGTTCGACGACGAGGACCTCTCCGCGCCGACGTGCAACGACTGCCACGGCAACCACGGCGCGGCCCCGCCCGGGCTCGCCTCGGTCGGCAACGTCTGCGGCCAGTGCCACGCGATGATGGCCCAGTTCTTCGACGGAAGTGGGCACGAAGAGGTCTTCGAGGCCCGTCGGCTCCCGGGATGCGAGACCTGCCACGGCAACCACGCCGTGGCCGAGACGAGCGACCAGCTCCTGCTGACCCGGAGCGAGACCGTGTGTGCCGCGTGCCATCCGGAGGACGACCCGGCAGGGGACGAGTTCCGGACCATGAAGGGCCTCATCGACTCCTTGCAGGCGCAGGAGGCGGCCAGTCGCGCCTTGCTCCTGGAAGCCGAGAACCTCGGCATGGAGGTCGGGGAGGCCCTCTTCGACCTGGACGAGGTGAGCGAGGCCCTGCTCAAGGCCCGCACCGCCATCCACGCCTTCCGCGTCGAGCCGGTGGAGAAGGAGATCGCGGTGGGGCTGGCCGTCACCGAGGCCGGACAGGCCCGGGGAGAGGAAGCCCTCTACGACCACTGGTTCCGCCGGGCGGGGCTCGCCCTCTCCGCGGGGGTGATCCTGCTCCTGGTCGTGGGGCTGATCCTGAAGATCCGGCAGCTCGAGGTTTCCGGCGACCCGAGCCGACCCCCCACCCATGGAGGGCACCCATGACCGCCCCCGACGACGGCGAAGGCCCCCTCGATCGCAAGCGCTTCGTGGACCTGCTCCTGGGCGCCGGGGTGGGAGGGCTCACCCTGGCGGTGGCCTATCCCGCCAGCCGCTACCTGGTCCCGCCGGAGATCGCCGAGGCCACGGTGTCGTCGGTGGCGCTGTCGGTACCGGCCTCGCAGGTGGCGGCCAACTCGGGCCTGATCTTCCGCTTCGGCGAACGCGCCGGCATCCTGGTGCGGACCCCGGGCGGCGAGCTCCGGGCCTTCTCCGCCCGGTGTACCCACCTGGACTGCACCGTCCAGTACCGGGACGATCTGGGCCACATCTGGTGCGCCTGTCACAACGGCCACTACGACCTGGCCGGCCGCAACATCTCGGGCCCGCCGCCCCGGCCCCTGGAAGCCTACGACGTCAACGTCCGCGACGACCAGATCATCGTAAGCCGCCGGAGCTGACGATGGCCGCTCTTTCCGCCGCCCTGGGGCGGGCCGCCCGCTGGCTCGACGACCGGATCGGGCTCAGCGCCCTCGTTCCGCTGGCCCGGAAGAAGACGGTCCCGGTCCACCGCCACACCTTCTGGTACTACATGGGCGGGATGCTGGTCTTCCTCTTCCTCCTCCAGGTGGCCACCGGGATCCTGCTGCTCTTCTACTACCGCCCCAGCGCCGACGGAGCCTTCGAGTCGGTCCAGTTCCTCATGGCCGAGGTGGAGTTCGGATGGCTCGTCCGGTCCATCCACGCCTGGGGGGCGAACCTCATGATCCTGGTGGCCTTCGTGCACCTGTTCTCGGTGCTGATCCTGAAGGCGTACCGCCCCCCTCGGGAGCTGACGTGGATGTCCGGCGTTGGGCTCCTGGCTCTCGCGCTGGGTGCCGGGTTCACCGGCTACCTCCTGCCCTGGAACGAGCTGGCCTTCTTCGCCACCCGGGTGGGGACGGAGATCCCGGGAATCCTGCCGGGGGTGGGCGGATTCATCCGCACCGTCCTGCGGGGCGGCGACGAGGTGACCGGCGCCACCCTGACCCGCTTCTACGCCCTCCACATCTCGGTCCTGCCGGGCCTCATCTTCCTCCTCATGGGACTCCACGTCCTGCTGGTCCAACGCCACGGGATGAGCGTGCCCCCTGCGGTGGAACGGGCGGGGGGTCCGCCTCGCACCCTTCCCTTCTTCCCCAACTTCCTGCTCCGGGACCTGGTGGGATGGCTCTGCGCCCTGACCATCCTCGCCGCCATGGCCGCCTTCTTTCCCGCCCACCTGGGCGAGAAGGCGGATCTCTTCGCACCGGCCCCCGAGGGGATCAGGCCCGAGTGGTACTTCATGTTCATGTTCCAGACCCTGAAGTACCTCCCGGCCCATATCCTGGGCATCGAGGGGGAGCTGGTGGGGGTGGTGGCCTTCGGTCTGGCCGGGGTGGTCCTGCTCCTGTTGCCCTTCCTGGACCGGAAGGCGGCTCGGGGGGAGCCGAGTCGGCTCTGGAACTGGGTCGCGTACGGGGCGCTCCTCTACATCGTGGTGCTGACGGTGCTGGGGTATCTGGCCAACCCGGCAGGTTGACGACCCTTCGGACGTGGAACGGCCCCCGCCCCGGACGATGCCGGGAGGGGGGCCGGGACCTTTGGCGAGAGGTCACGGCGTCCCCGGGGGGACGCGGTCGGCCTCAGTTGCCCGCGTTCCCCGCGCTCGGCGCCGGGGCCTGGGGGACGACCGGGGCCTCGGGGACTGCCGGGGCGTCGGGGACGGCCGGGGCCTCGGGTGCGTCCACGGCCACCACGTCCCTGTGCGCCGATCCGTCCTCCCTGGTGATCCCTTCGAGGAGGCCGGCGAGGCCCAGCTCTAGGGGAAGCTCGCTCTCGATCTCCTCGATCGCCTGGAGGATCTTCTCCCGCTCCTCCGCCGTGAGCTCCTCCTCCGCGGCGGCCTCCCGCAGGGCGCTGATCACTTCCTGCTTCACATCGTCCAGGAGGGTCACGGGAATGTTCGACCGCACCTCCCGGAGGACGTTCCGCTCGACCTCCCGCCGCACCTCCCGCTCGACCCGGCGGACCGCGCGCTCCACCTCCCGGACCTCGCGCACGTCCACCAGTTCACCGAGATCCTGCGCCACGAACCTGACCTCGTGCCGGTGGGGCCGATCCAGCGCGGTGACTCCTACGGCGAGAAGAGCGCCGACGACGGCGGCGGAGACGGGCATGAGGAAGGCGCGGCGCATGGGAAGCTCCTGTGGCGGGGGTGTCGAGGGGACGTACGGACGACGGCGACGCGAGGTTTCAGAGTCCGGGAGGAGCAACGCCCGATCCCGGTCCAGACCCCCTTGATGCCGGATAGGAAAGGCGGCCGAGCCCCGAAGGACCCGGCCGCCACCTGACCCGCCCTGGTCCGCCGGGACTACCGGACCGGCGCGCTCGTCCGGAAGGGCCCGGCGCCCGCCGGTGGCCCGCCCGCTGAGCCGAAGTTGCCCTTCCCTCTCTGTCCGTTCACGGCCTCGGTGGTCATGGCGTGGTGGAGCACCGCTGCGGCCACGGCGTCGGAGTTCACGTCCAGGGCCTCGAGGCTGACGTTGGCGAAGGTGTCGCACGCCAGGCCCCAGCAGGGATCGAACGGCAAACCGGCGACGCCGCCGAAGAGCGCGGCCTGGGCGGGCGTCTTCACGCCCTCGGCCCCGGTGAAGAGCCCGCCGAAGGGGATTCCCACGTCGAAGAACGCGGCGTAGTCGGAGCGGAAGGCGATCGTCGTCTCCTCGTACGGAAGCCCCCGGTCCTCGTAGAACCCCTGGAAGAACGACTCGATCGCGCCGGAGCCCGCCGGACCCGCCAGGCCGAAGGCCGACCCGTCTCCGTCGTAGACGAAGTACGCGAAGTTGGGAGAGCCGATCATGTCGAAGTTGAGATACAGGGCGATCGCCGCCCGCTCCTCGTCCGGAAGACCGAAGACGTACTCGTCGGACCCGATCAGTCCCGCCTGCCTCGCCGCCCAGAACGCGAAGCGCACCTTGTTCCGCGGCTTCACGTGGGCCATCTGGCGTGCGACCTCCAGCAGCGCCGCAACGCCCGACCCATTGTCGTTGATCCCCGGGCCGTCGTCCACCGAGTCCAGGCCCGCCCCGGCCATCACGACGTTGTCGTCGGCCCCGTCCCGGGACTCCGCCAGCACGCTGTGGGCGGTCACGTCGCCCCGGAAGACGTTGGCGTGGAGCCGCATCACGAGACCGGGGATCAGGCTCAGGGCCCACTCCTCCCCGAGCGAGGTGGTGGCTTCCACCACGGGGATGCCGCCCGCGTAGTCCCGGGTCAGCGTCCCATTGATCAGGCCCCGCCGCTCCTCCGTGTTCCCCTGGTTGATGATGATCGCCCCGCTCGCGCCGGGTGGGGGGTTCGCCGTGGTCGGTCCGGCGGTCCAGGGGGGGACGCCCTCGCGATGCGCAGGGCCCGTGTAGCGCGCGACCGGTGGGGCGCAGTATACGATCAAACCGTGCAACAGCAATCCCGTCTGACGGGCCGCAACCTTCCTGCGAGCCGACGCTCCCTCCCCGACGGTGTGCCCGGCCTCCGGAGGGCCGGTCGCCTCTCCCCCGGCGTCCGAGCCCCAGCCGACGCGGCCCGTCGGCGGCCCCTGCCGGGCCTTCCGAGCCGGTGGTATTGCAGAGCGGGGGGTCCGGCGGCACTCTCACGGACACCGCACGAGCCCACCCCCACCGGGAGCCCTCATGGCCCGCGACCGCAGAGACTTCCTTCGTACGGCCGGCGCCGCGGGCCTCGGCCTGGGCCTCACCGGCCTGGTCACGCCCGACCTCGGCGCCCTGGAGGTTCCGCGCCGGGCCCGACCGTCACGGGCCCTGGACATCCTGGTCCTGGGAGGGACGGGCTTCATCGGGCCCCACATCGTGCGGTCGCTGCTGGACCAAGGGCATGCCGTCACCCTCTTCAACCGGGGCCGCTCCAACACGGACCTCTTCCCGGAGCTGGAGACCCTGATCGGGGACCGGAACGACGACCTCGAGTCGTTGAGGGGCCGGCGCTGGGATGCCTGCTTCGACAACAACGCTTCACGGATCCCCTGGGTGGAACTGAGCACCGAGGTGCTCCGGGACTCGGTGGACCGGTACTTCTACGTTTCGTCTCGCTCCGCCTACGCCGACACGAGCGCCGTCCCCATGACGGCGGCCCACCCGACCCACACGTACGAGACGGCGGGCGTGGCGCGGGACGCCGACCGCATGACCCTGCCCTACGGCCTGCAGAAGGCCCTGTGCGAGCGCCGGGTCATGGAGGTCTTCGGCGATCGCCACTGCATCGTGCGCCCCGGGCTGATCATCGGACCCGGCGACGAGACCGACCGCTTCACCTACTGGCCCGTCCGCATCCACCGCGGGGGCGAAGTCCTGGCGCCCAGCGACGGCACCGACCCCATCCAGATCATCGACGTCCGGGATCTGGCGGACTGGATGGCCCGGCTGGCGGGGAACGGCACCACGGGCATCTACAACGGCGTGGGTCCCCGCACCCCCCGCCCCATCGCCGAGCTTCTGTACGGCATCCGGGCGGTCACCACTGCCGAGACCACCTTCACCTGGGTTCCCTACGAGTTCCTGGTGGAGCACGACGTCCGGCCCTACGCCGAGATGCCGGTCTGGATGCCTCCCCTCCCGGGTCGTGAGGGGTTCGCCCGCTTCGACCTCACGCCGGAGGTGGAGAGCGGGCTGACCTTCCGCCCCCTGGCCGACACCGCCAGCGCCACGCTCGAGTACCACTTCTCCCGCTCGCCGGAGCGCCAGGCCGAGATCGGGCCGGGGCTCTCGCCCGAGCGGGAGGCCGAGGTCCTGCGAGCCTGGCACGCCCGGGGCTGACCCGGACCCCACCATCTCGACTCCGATGACGCTCATGAACCCCGTCCGCCGCCCCATGCCGGGCCGCCTCGCCACAACCCTCGCCTGCATCGCATTCCTCTTCGCCCCCGGCGGTGCCGACGCCCAGGAACCGCCTCCCTGGGAGTGGTCCGACGAACGGGTGATGGATGCGGTGAACCAGGTCCGGGCAGGACGGGACCTCAACCCCGCCTCGTGGCCCGGCGGGGCTCGCGTGGCCGTCCTCCTCTCCTTCGACGTGGACAACGAGACGGTCCACGGGCTCCGGGACGGCGAGGTGAGCATCGGCCCTCTCTCGGAGGGTCAGTATGGGGCCCGGCGCGCCCTGCCTCGCGTGCTGTCCGTCCTGGACGACGAGGACGTGCCCGCGTCGTTCTTCTTCCCGGCCTGGAGCCTCAAGATCGCTCCGGAGCAGGCGGACCTCATCCAGTCGGCCGGGCCGGACCACGAGATCGCGGTCCACGGGTGGATCCACGAACGGAACACCGCCCTGGACGGCGCCACGGAGCGCCGCCTCCTGGAGCAGGCGGTGGCGACCCTGACGGAGATCACGGGAGAGCGGCCCGTGGGCTACCGGGCGCCGTCGTGGAACTTCAGCCCGAACACGCTGCAGATCGTCCGTGACCTGGGCTTCCTGTACGAGAGCTCCCTCATGGCCGACGACCGGCCCTACGAGATCCTGGCCCGGGGCGAGCCCACTGGTCTCGTGGAGCTCCCCGTGAGCTGGAAGCTCGACGACGCCCCCCTCTTCAATCCCCTGGGCGATCGCTACGCCAGCCCCCGGGAGGTCATGCAGGTCTGGATCGACGCCTTCGACGTGGCCTGGGAGGAGGGGACGATGTTCCTCCTGACCATGCACCCCCACGTCATCGGGCACCGCTCCAGGATCGTGGCCCTGAAAGGCCTGATCGAGCACATGCAGGCGCGCGGCGACGTCTGGTTCGGCACCCACGAGGACGCGGCCCGGTGGGTGCGGGAGCAGGCGGGGATGGGGCCCGCCTGACCACGTGATGCCGTGGACGGAGCCAGAATCGTGACCCTCGACCACCTGAAGCTGTACGCCCTCACGGCGGTGATCTTCTTCGCCATCGACCTGGTGTGGCTCGGCGTGGTGGCCACCCGGTTCTACGACCGGCACCTGGGCCCCCTCCTGAGGGAGGACGTGGTGTGGGGTGCGGCGGCCGGCTTCTACCTCCTCTACATCGCCGGCATCGTGGTCTTCGCCGTACTGCCGGGGCTCGCCGCGGACTCCGTGGGACGGGCAGCGGGGCTGGGGGCGTTCTTCGGGCTGGTGGCCTACGCCACCTTCGACCTCACCTCCATGGCCCTGATCCGGGGGTTCAGCTGGACGGTGGTGGCGGTGGACCTGGTCTGGGGCGCCGTGCTCACCGGGACCGTCGCGGTCGCGGGGGTCTGGGCGGGACGGTGGCTCGGGATGGGATGAGGCCCGCCCTTCACGGGGCGTCGGGGTGAAGGGGACCGGGTGGAGCGCTTCCCAGGATGGACCGGTGAGGAGTTCGGTGCCACCAAGGCACAGGAACATTGCCCAGCCCCCTACCCGCAGCATACCCTGTAGGTCTGACGCCCCCCCGACCGGGGAGGCCGAGGGCCGCGCCCGGGGTCCTCCCGACCCTCCCGTGGACCCGCCCGAGTGCGGCCGCTCCTCGATCCAAGGAGGTTCGTATGACCTCGCCCGATCGGCAGGCCGCCATCGACGCCATCCTCGCCGCGTGGAACCAGGGGGACTTCAGCCGTCTCGGCGACCACCTGACGGGAGACAGCACGCGGGTGAGTCCCCCCAGCTTCGACTCCGACGCAGGCAACCTGGAGGAGTTGAAGCAGGTGATCCGGGACTTCCGGACCCAGTTCCCCGACGCCCACGTGGAGCTGCGGGACCGGACCGAGATGGGGGACGTCTCCATCAGCCACTGGACCTTCACCGGCACCAACACGGGCCCGGGTGACTTCCCGCCCACCGGCCGATCCGTGGAGATCGACGGGATCAGCGTGAACCACTGGCAGGGCGAGAAGATCGCTCAGGAAGAGGTCTACTTCGACACGATGGACTTCATGAGCCAGTTGGGCCTCGTCGAGGCTCCGGCCTGACGGCGAAGGCGGAGCCGACGACCTGCGTCGGCTCCGCCTCTTCCGCTACCGGATCTGCCCCCGGATCTCGCCGCCGGGGAAGTCACCCGGACCGGTGTTGGGCGGGGCGACGCCGTCGTTCGTGTGGACGTTCACGTAGATGTTGCCGGCGATCTCGCTCAGGAGGGCTTCCAGTCTCTGGCCCGCCAGCGGACCGAGGAGGTTCGCGGCGGTGATCGTGCCTTGGGCGAGGACCCCGTTCACGGGGCCCCCAGCGGCCGGGAAGGGCCCGGCGAGGGACGCCACCACCGGCCCGTTCTGATCCGGGGGGCCCGGGTGCAGGTGCGAGGCCAACACGTTGTCGATGTTGGCCACGATGAGCTGATACGAGAGGGACGTTCCGTCATCGGAGAGGCGGACGGTCGCCTGGCCCCCGGCGGGCGTGTCCCGGGAGGGCACCTCGTTCGCGCCGGAGAGTTGCGCGGTCCCTGCGGTCCCGCAGTTCTGGGCGACGGCCTGGGCGGGCCCGTCCGGGACGGGCGCGACGGCGGTCGGCTCCGACTCGGAACAGGCGGCGACGAGGACGAGCGCGACGGTGAGCCCTGCTGTGGCGAGCGGTTTCATGGGTCCTCCTCGAGTGGGTGGAGACCCTCGCGTGGAGCGAGGACCCCTCGAATAGCCTGTCTGCCACCCCGGCCGCAGCCCCAAGGGACGCGCATCCCCTCCGCGTCTTGCTCGGGCCTCCCCCGATCCCGTACCGTCGGGCGCCACAGCTTCCTCATCTCCGCAGAGCCATGCCTTCCGATTCCCGTTTCTCCAGCGTCGTCCCGTTCCGGCGTTCCGCTTCCGCCATCCTCCTGGCCCTGGTCCTGGCCGGAGGGTCGGGCGGAGCCGTCGTCGAGCCCCTCGCCGCCCAGACCGTCGATCCGGCCCTGTTCCAGTCCATGTCCTACCGGAACATCGGGCCCCACCGGGGCGGCCGGGTCACGACCGTGGCCGGAATCCCGGACCAGCCGTACACCTTCTTCCAGGGTGCCACCGGGGGCGGCGTGTGGAAGACGACCGACGCCGGCACCACCTGGGAGAACATCTCCGACGGGTACTTCAACACCACGGGCATCGGGGACATCGTCATCGCCCCCTCCGACCCCAACGTGATCTACGTGGGCACCGGCGAGTCGCCGGTCCGGGGCGTGAAGACCTCCCACGGGGACGGGATCTACAAGTCCACGGACGGCGGAGCGACGTGGACCCACATCGGGCTCGAGGCCACGCGTCACGTGGGGGCCATGTGGGTGCACCCCGAGAACCCGGACATCGTCTACGTGGGCGCCCCGGGGACTCCGTGGGGGCCCAACGAGGAGCGGGGGATGTACCGCTCCACCGACGGGGGCGAGACCTGGGAGAAGATCCTCTA
>DATHRY010000373.1:0-7567 GCA_035464715.1 Longimicrobiales bacterium | reverse complement strand
GGCCGAGGCGTACGACCGACGACACCCCGTGGACCTGGATCTCCTGGGTGCCGAGTCGGAGGGGTTGATCGGCTACCTGCTGGCACGTGAGATCCGGTCTCAGCTCCCGGACCGCGAAGTGGTGGCGGTGCTCACCCAGGTCCTGGTGGCTCCCGACGACCCGGCGTTCGCCGATCCCGAGAAGCCCGTGGGCCCGAGCTATCCCGAGGACGAGGCCCGACGGCTGGCGTCGGCGCGGGGATGGCGGGTGGGGCCGACCGGGGAGGCGTGGCGCCGGCTGGTCCCCTCGCCCCGCCCGCTGGAGATCCTCGAGGCCCGGAGTCTCCGCCGGCTGGTGGAGGCGGGGGCGCTCGTGGTGTGCGCCGGCGGGGGGGGCATTCCCGTGGCCCGGGTGGGCGGGACGCTGCGAGGCGTGGAAGCCGTGGTGGACAAGGATGCGACCGGCGTCCTCCTGGCCCGGGCCCTGGACGCCGACGCCCTGGTCCTCCTCACGGACGTGCCGGGCGTGATGCGGGACTTCGGTACGGACCGGGCCCGCCTGATCGAGCGGATGACGGTCGGCGAGGCCCGGGGCTTCCCCGGGGCACAGGGGAGCATGGGACCGAAGCTCCGTGCGTGCGCCGACTTCGTGGCAGGCGGGGGCGCCTTCGCCGCCATCGGGTCTCTCGAGGAGGGGCCCGACGTGGCCCGGGGCCGAAGGGGAACCCGGATCGTCCCCGACTGACCCGGCGGGTCAGGACCGGGCAGCGCCCCCGGCCCGGCACACCGGCGTCCCCGCCGCCGCGCCCGCCATCATCTCCACGACCTCGGCGGTGGTGCTCGCGCCGGCATCCTCGTCGTACCAGGCGTACTTCCGTTCGAAGCGCTCGTCCTCGTCGACGTCCCTCGCATCCCCGAGCCACCACTGCTGGAGGGGCTGGGGCTGCTCCACCAGGCAGCCCGCCTCGGCGCCCGACGCGTCCAGAAGCACCATGGTCGGGGTCGCCCCGCGGCCGTCCGGGGTCCGGTAGGCCTCCATGACGCCCCGGCCTTCGGAGGAGTCCACGATCCGGACCTCGAGGTTGTCCAGGGCTTCGGCCAGCCGGGCGACGTAGGGAACGGTGTTCGCCGAGTCGCCGCAGTAGTCCTCGGCCACCACCAGGAGCCGCCACGACCCGGGGATCGCCCGGCCCGCCGCCAGCGTCTCCGCCGAGATCTCCCGGCCCCGGTCCCAGTTCCCCTCCCAGGTCTCCACGCGCCGGTCCGCCTCGGCCAGGAAGGTGGAGAAGGGGACCCCCTGGGCCCACAGATCCCCCGCCGTGGCGCCGGGTTCCTGGGCGCAGGCGGGGAGGACCACGGTCAGGGCGGGGAGGAGGCCGAGGGCGATGCGGCGAAGGGAGCGGGGCGTCATGTTCGGCTGCACCGGTTCGGACCAGGGTGAAGGCTCTGGACGAGGCGCGCGGCGACGGGGCGTCGCGGAGCGCCCCGGACATTGCCCAGCCGGAAGATCCGGGGCAAGGCCGGTTGCCCCGCCTGCCGCCGAACGGATACCTTCGATGGCGTGGATTTTGCATCGTCGACACCGTCCCCCGGCTCCCAGGACGCCGCGCAGACGGGCCGCGTCCTCGGGGTCATCCCGGCGCGGCTCGGGTCCTCCCGCCTCCCCCGGAAACCACTCCACCCCATCCTGGGCCGACCGTTGATCCAGTGGGCGTGCGAGCGGGCCCGGGGCATGGGGATCCTGGACGACGTCGTCGTGGCCACGGACGCCCCGGAGATCGTCGAGGTCTGCGAGAACGTCGGAGTCACGGCTCTCCTGACCGACCCCGACCACCCCTCCGGCACGGACCGGGTGGCGGAGGTGGTCGGCCGGCCGGCCTACCGGAATGCCGCCATCGTCGTGAACCTGCAAGGCGATGAACCCCTGCTGGATCCGGGGCACGTGCGGGCCGCGGTGGACGAAGTGCAGCGAGGGCGGGACATCGGAACGTGCGCGACGCCGTTGCGGGAGGCGGAGCGTCTCCGCGACCCCGCCGCGGTGAAGGTCGTACGGCGTGCCGACGGCACGGCGCTCTACTTCTCCAGGGCGCCGATTCCGCATCGGCGGGACGGGCCTATGGATGGCGACTTCCTGGCCCGGGGCGGGTACCTTCGGCACCTGGGCCTGTACGCCTACCGGCGGGAGGCGCTCCTGGCGTGGGTGGCGCTGCCGCCCTCGCCGCTGGAGGAGATCGAGCGCCTGGAGCAGCTCCGGGCACTCGAAGCGGGAATGACCATCGGGGTCGCGGTGGTGGAGCACGCCGAGGACGGCGTGGACACCCTCGACGACGCCCATCGAACCGAACAACGGATGAGGGAGCTGGGACTCGGATCATGACGGACCGCGACAAGACCGGAGACACCAAGTACATCTTCGTGACCGGCGGGGTGGTTTCCTCACTGGGGAAGGGGATCGCCGCCGCCTCCCTGGGCCGCCTCCTGAAGGAGCGGGGCTACCGGGTGACCCTCCAGAAGTTCGATCCCTACATCAACGTGGATCCGGGGACGCTCTCGCCCTTCCAGCACGGAGAGGTCTTCGTCACCGACGACGGCGCCGAGACCGACCTGGACCTGGGGCACTACGAGCGCTTCATCGACGAATCCCTCTCCCAGGCCAACAACATCACGACCGGTCGGATCTACTCCGATGTCCTCACCAAGGAGCGCAGGGGCGACTACCTGGGCTCCACGGTCCAGGTGATCCCGCACATCACCGACGAGATCAAGTCCCGCATCAAGCTCCTGGCCGACGAGAACGACTTCGTCATCACCGAGATCGGCGGGACGGTGGGTGACATCGAGTCGCTCCCGTTCCTGGAGGCCATCCGGCAGTTCCGGCAGGAGGTGGGCCGGGAGAACGCCATCTTCATGCACCTGACGCTGATCCCCTACATCGCGGCGGCCGGGGAGCTCAAGACCAAGCCCACCCAGCACTCGGTGCGGGAACTGATGCAGATCGGGATCCAGCCCCACATCCTGGTCTGCCGCACGGAGCACCCCCTGGACGAGGAGATCCGCCGCAAGATCGCCCTCTTCACCAACGTGCCCATGGAGGCCGTGGTGGAGGCCCGGGACGTGGAGACGATCTACCAGGTGCCCATCGAGCTCCGGCGGCAGCGCCTCGACGACGTGGTGCTCCGTATGCTGCGCCTCGAGGCCCCCGAGCCCGACCTGCAGCCTTGGCGCCGCATGGTGAACACGATCAAGACCCCCGGGAACGGCCAGGTCCGGATCGCCGTGGTGGGCAAGTACACCGAGCTGGTGGACTCCTACAAGTCAGTCCAGGAGGCGCTGCTCCACGGCGGGATCGCCAACGACGTGAAGGTCGAGATCGACTGGCTCTCCTCGGAGCAGTTCAAGCAGGTCGAGGATCTGGAGAAGCTCCGGCGATACAACGGGATCCTGATCCCCGGCGGCTTCGGCCCCCGTGGCGTGGAGGGGATGCTCTCGGCCATCCGCTTCGCCCGGGAGAACGACATCCCCTTCTTCGGGATCTGCCTGGGCCTGCAGTGCGCCGTCATCGAGTTCGCCCGCAACGTCTGCGGCATCGAGGAGTCGAACTCCTTCGAGTTCGAGGAGGAGACCCCGAACCCCGTGATCTGCCTCATGGACTCCCAGCTGCAGGTCACCACCAAGGGTGGCACCATGCGGCTGGGGGCCTACCCGGCGACCCTCAAGCCGGGCTCCCGTGCCGAGGAGATCTATGGGACCCGGGACATCAGCGAGCGGCATCGACACCGGTTCGAGGTCAACAACGCCTTCCGGGACACCTTGGAGAGCCACGGCCTGATCATCAGCGGCACCTCTCCCGACGGCGGACTGGTGGAGATGGTGGAGCTGCCGGACCACGCCTGGTTCGTGGCAGGCCAGTTCCACCCCGAGCTCAAGAGCCGCCCCATGAGGCCCGCGCCCCTCTTCGCCTCGTTCATCGAGGCGGCGATGCGCCACGCCCACGCCGACGAGCTGGCGGAGCTCGAGCCGATCCCCGCCGCAGAGTAGCCCATGTTCGACCGGTTCACCCTCATGGCGGGACCCTGCGTCCTCGAAGACCCCGGCCTCCACGCCGAAGTCGCCCGGGAGCTGGTGCGCCTCCGGGACGCCCTGCACCTGCCCATCGTCTTCAAGGCGTCCTTCGACAAGGCGAACCGGTCGAAGCTCACGTCGGCCCGGGGCCCGGGACTGGTGGAGGGGATGGAGCTCCTGGACCGGGTGAAGTCGGAGTCCGGGCTTCCGGTGGTCACGGACGTCCACGAGCCCCACCAGTGCGCCGAGGTCGCCGAGGTCGCCGACGTCCTCCAGATCCCCGCCTTCCTGTGCCGCCAGACCGATCTGGTGGTGGCGGCGGGGGCGACCGGGCGGGCGGTGAACATCAAGAAGGGCCAGTGGATGGCGCCGGAGGAGATGGCGGCGGCGGTGGCCAAGGCCCGTGAGGCGGGCGCCGGCCCCGTGGCCGTCACCGAGCGCGGCACCTTCTTCGGCTACGGCAACCTGGTGGTGGACATGCGCTCCTTCGCCCGGCTGCGGCGGGCCACCGGCGCCCCGGCGATCTTCGACGGGACCCACTCGGTCCAGCGACCGGGGCTGGCGGACGGCAGCAGCGGGGGCGACCCGGAGCACATCCCCTCGCTGGTGCGGGCCGCCGTGGCCACAGGCTGTGACGGACTGTTCATCGAGACGCACCCCAGGCCCGCCACGGCTCCCTCGGACAGCACGAACATGCTCCCCCTGGAGCGGATGGAGGGGCTGCTCCGGGAGGTGTTGGCGATCCGGGCCGCCCTCCGCCAGACCGACGCTCTGGGACGGGACCCGGCCCGACGGTCCGCCGCCGGTGCCGGGAACGACGCGGCGGACCCCGCCCCCTCCCGGGCGGCCCCGGGCGAGGAGCGACCCGACGGATGACCCACGCCCGGCGCACGGTCTCCGAGGCGGTCGTCCACGCCGCCCACACCATCCCCGGCGAGGTCGCCCGGCGGATCCGACTGGTGGTGTTCGACGTCGACGGCGTCCTGACGGACACCGCCATCTACGTCGGGAAGACGCCCAGCGGCGAGGTGCTGGAGCTCAAGCGTTTCGACATCCAGGACGGGCTCGGCCTCAAGCTCCTGGAGGCGGCGGGCATCCGCGTGGTGCTCATCTCGGGACGGGTCTCCACCGCCACCCTCGTCCGGGCCGAGGAGCTCGGGCTGGAGATGTACCAGGACGGCGGCGCACGGAAGATGGTGCACCTCTCCGGCGTGATGGAGCGGGAGGGCCTGGAATGGCACCAGGTCGCCATGCTGGCCGACGACCTGCCGGATCTGGCGGTCCTGCGCCGGGTCGGACTCCGGGCCGCCGTGGCCAACGCCCAGCCCGAGGTCCTGGACATCGCCGACTGGACCTCGCACGCCCGGGGCGGCCACGGGGCCGCCCGGGAGTTCTGCCGTGCGTTGCTGGAGGCCCGGGGGGAGTGGGACGACCTGGTGGAGCGGTACGTCGCCGAGCGGGAGCACGACGCGTGACGGCCCCGAACCTGGACGTGGACGCCGAGGCCATCCTCCGGGAAGGGCGCCGGGTGACCGATCTCGAGGCCCGGGCCGTGGCCGCGGTGGCGACCCGCCTGGGGGACGACTTCGTCGAGGCCTGCCGTCTCGTCGCCCGGGCGCCCGGACGGATCATCGTGTCGGGCATCGGCAAGAGCGGGATCATCGCGCGGAAGATCGCCGCCACCCTCACGTCGACGGGCACGCCGGCCACCTTCCTGCACCCGGTGGAAGGGCTCCACGGGGATCTTGGGATCGTGGGATCCGACGACGTGGCCCTCCTCCTGTCCAAGAGCGGCGAGACCTCGGAGCTCTCGGGCCTTGTGGACTATCTCCTGCGAACCGGCGTCCCCATCGTCGCCATGACCGGGCGGCGGGATTCGTCCCTGGCCCGACACGCAGCCGTCTATCTGGACTGCTCGGTGGAGGAGGAGGCGTGTCCCATGGACCTGGCCCCCACCACGTCCACCACGGTGACCCTGGCCCTGGGGGACGCCCTGGCGGTGGTGGTCCTCCAGATGAAGGGCTTCCAGCCCGAGGACTTCGCCCGCTTCCACCCCGGGGGCGCCCTGGGCCGGAAGCTGACCATCCGGGTCCGGGACGTCATGGTCGCCGATGACCTGCCCGCCGTGCCGCCCACCGCCCGCATGCGGGAGACGGTGGTGCCCATCGCCGAGCAGCGTGGGACCGTGGCCGTGGTGGGGGATGAAGGCGTGCTCCTGGGCGTGGTCACTGCCGGAGACCTGACCCGGCTCATGGAACGTGACGAGACCGGCTGGGGAGACGTCCCGGTGACCGAGGTCATGACCGCCTCGCCCCAGACCGCCCACCCCGACGAGCGTGGCACCGCCGTGGTCCACCGGATGGAGGAGCGGGGCGTGATGGCGGTCCCCGTCGTGAATGGAACGGGCGTTCTGGTTGGTATCGTACACCTCCACGACCTTATGAGGGCGGGGGCGGTATGAGATTCATGCGAAGAGACTTCCGACGGACGCTCCTCCCGGTGATCGCCGCGGGCCTCTCGGGCCTGGCCGCCGCCTGCGGGGAAGAGCCCGCAACGACCCTGGCCGGCCAGGACCTCCGGGCCCTGGAGGCCGATCAGATCGTGTACGGCATGGAGACCTTCCTGCGCCAGAACGGGATCCGCAGCGGACGGGTGGAGGCGGACAGCGCCTACCAGTTCACGGACTCGGCCAAGTCGTACCTGTGGCAGATGGAGATGGAGCTGTTCCACGAGGGTGGGGAGCACCGCGCGTGGATCCGGGCGGACTCCGCGGTGCTGGAGACGCGCACGGACCAGCTGGTGGCCCGGGGCAACGTGGTGGCGGAGGTGAGCGACGAAGGGATCCGCATCGAGAGCCCCGAGCTCCGCTACGACCCGACGGGATCCCAGATCTGGAGCGATTCCAGTGTGGTGCTGACCCAGGACGGCGCCGTGCAGCGGGGTACCTGCTTCCGGTCCGACCTCCAGTTCCGGAACTGGGAGATCTGCAGCCCGGTCGGGGACATCCCCACGGAAGGCTCCGGGCCGGTCCGCTGATTCCAATGTCCCCCGAGCGATACACCTTCCGGGCCTCCGGCCCCCTGCGCACCCGGCGTCGCTGGCCCGTTCCGGCCGGGCGACGGGCCGGCGGCACGCTCTGGCCCGGGCTCCTGCTGGTGGCGGCGTGCCTCGGGGCCCCGGGCGGTCCCGGAGCCCAGCCCGTGGAGGCCCAACAGCGGGTCGGCACCTGCCGCACCCTGCCGGGCACCCAGCGAGCCGTGGGCCGCAACCAGGGAGGCGGGCGCGTGGTCTACCTCTCCTCGCCCCGCCTGTCGTGCGACAGCGGCGTCACCATCCGGGCGGACTCGATGGTGATCTTCGAGGCCACGGGGTACAACCAGCTCTACGGACGGGTCTTCTTCGAGGACCGGACCCGGCGGCTCCGGGCCCGGAACGCCCGGTACTTCGACCAGGTGGGGCGGCTCGAGGCCACGGGTGCGGTCGAGCTGACCGACAAGGAATCCGGCAACGTGGTCTCGGGGGAGGA
>DATHRY010000372.1:0-7457 GCA_035464715.1 Longimicrobiales bacterium | reverse complement strand
GTCCGTGCGGAGACCGGTCCCGGCACCCTCCACGGAAGCCACGCTCCGGAAGGCCAGGGCGCTCGCCGAGAGGAACACGACCGAGCCCGCCACCTGCACGGCCACCAGGCCCCGCCGCAGGCGGGAGCGGTGCCGTCCCGTCCGCAGCCCCTCCGAGCCGGGGCGAATGGCCTCGGAGCGGGCCGCCTCCAGGGCGGGAACGAGTCCGAACAGGAGCGCCGAACCCGTCGCGACGAGGGCCGCGAACAGGAGGACGGGCCAGTCGACCGGCATGGAGAGGCTGAGCGTGGGAAGGTCGCCCGGGAGGGGGATGTGGCTGAGCCGCCCCGCGGCCCACACCGCCCCGCCGATGCCGAGCGCTCCCCCGATCCCCGCCAGCACCAGGCCCTCCGCCAGGAGCATGCGGACGATCCGGAGCCGGGAGGCCCCGAGGGACACCCGGACGGCCATCTCCCGCCTGCGCGCGTGGGCCCGGGCCAGGAGAAGGCCCGCCACGTTCGAGCAGGCCACGAGAAGGACGAGGCCCGCACCCGCCAGAAGCACCAGGGAGAAGCCGCCGACCACCGCCCGGAACGGGGGTGGGATCCGGGACTCCGCCTCCCCGAGCGAACTCAGTCGACGGGGCTCGGAGTGGTCGTCGGTCCATGCGACCGGGTAGGTGGCTCCGAGCCGAGCCGCCGCCGCGTCCAGCTGGCTCTCGAGCTGCTCCGGGGTCACGCCGGCGGCCACGCGACCGACCAGGGCGTACTCCCGATCCCGCCGGTCCTGGAGCTCGGTGGGGGTGGCGTGGTAGGTGCCGCCGGGGATGCCCAGGGGGATCCACGCGTCGACGCGAAGCTGCAGGAACCTGGAGCGGAGGGACTCCGGAGCCACGCCCACCACCGTGAAGGGCTGCCCGTCCAGGACGAGCTCCCGCCCAAGGACGCCCGGGTCCGCCCCGTACTCGTCCGTCCACACGTGGTGCGCGAGCACCAGAACCCGCTCCGCGCTCCCCAGGCGGGTCTCCTCGGCCGCGAAGGTCCGCCCCAGCCGGGGCGAGACGCCCAGCACCGAGAAGTACTCTTCGGTCACCAGCTCGGTGAGCATGCGTCGGGGCTGGCCGTCCCGCACACCCTCCACGATCCCCAGCCGGACGGCCGCGAGGGATCCCAGCGCCGGCACCGACTCCCGGAGGTCCAGAAAGTCCGGGAAGGAGGTCATGCCCCAGGGGGTCCCCTCGTCGTCGCTCGTGTAGAGGGCCACGAAGCCTGCGGGATCGTCGACGCCGCCGCTCCCCGGGAGCAGCATGCTCCGGGAGAACGAGAAGACGGTGGTGGTGACGCCGATCCCGAGGGCGAGGGAGACGACCACCACGGCGCTGACCAGCGGCGCCTTGCCGTGCACCCGCAGGGCGATCCGGACGTCCCTGAGCAGATCACCGCCGACGGCCGACCGGTCTCCGGCGGGCCCCGGGCTCCGGCGGGTCCGGAGGCGCAGTCGGAGCAGGGGAGGCAGGGAGCGGAGCACCTGTGCGCGATACCAGCGTCGGGCCCCGGAGAGGCCGTCCCGTCCGGCGAGTATCTCGAAGTCCTCGTCGAGATCTTCCAGGAGGGCATCGCGATCGTCCGGAGGTGTGGCCCATCCCACGAGCCACCGCCAGAACGCCGGGGCCTTCACGTCCCCTCCACGGGGAGGTTCGCGAGGTCGAGGCCGTCGCTCATCCTGGTGATCCGCCCCATGGCCACCTGGAGCGCTTCGAGGCCGGCGGGGGTCAGGAAGCAGAACTTCCGGGCCCGACCGCCCTGGACCGGTTGGGGATCGGAGTGGCCGAAGGTCAGGAGCCCCTTCTCTCCGAGGCGGGCGAGGGTGGCGTAGACGGCGCCGATGGAGACCGACCGGCCTGACCGGCCCTCGATCTCCCGCCGGATGGCGGCCCCGTACGCCTCCGGGAGCCGGGCCACCGCCAGCATCACGAACAGCTCGAACTCCGCCAGCGACTCCGCCGACATCCCCTCACCTCCGCACGATTCGTTGTTTGTACTACATCCGAATGGTAATGAGGCGATGGGGAGGGGGGAAGGGAGGACCTGATCCTGGCGAACGTCACGATCATCGACGGTACCGGCGCCGCCCCCCGACCCGGTCAGACCATCGAGCTCACGGACGGCCGGATCACGGCCATCCGACCTGCCGCCGCCGCGATCGGCGTGACCGACGAGCTGGGGACCGTCGAGGTGGCAAGCTCGCCGACCTCGTCGCCTATCCAGCCGATCCGTCGTCGGACATCACGGTGCTCCGCAGCTCGGCCCGGGTGATGAAAGCGGGCAGACGGGCGGCTATACGGGAGCAGGCCAGGACCGTCGTCGAGGCCCCCGGGATCACGTGCTCTTCGGGCTTCCCGGGCCGCCCGCCGAGAGGGGCAGCCGGACGCGCATGACCGTTCCCCGGGCGCTCGAGTCGACCTCGATGTGGCCCCGGTGCGTCCGGACGATGCGATTCGCGATGCCCAGGCCGAGGCCGGTCCCGACCCCGACGTCCTTGGTGGTGAAGAAGGGCTCGAAGACCCGGCCGCGGATCGCCTCGGGGATGCCGTGGCCGTCGTCGGCGACCTCCACCTCGAGCCAGACGTCGCGGCTCCGGGCCCGGATCGTGAGAGCACCTCCGTCGTCCAGGGCGTCGATGGCGTTGTCGATCAGGTTGGTCCAGACCTGGTTGAGCTCGCCGGCGTTGGCGGGGATGCGTGGCAGGTCCGCTGCATACTCCCGGGCGACCCGGACGGACTTCTGCTTCAGCTTGTGGCCCAGCATCGTCAGCGTGCTGTCCAGCCCCACCCGGACGTCGGCGGGCTTGTGCTCGGCCGACCGGTCCATGTGCGAGTAGGTCTTCACGGAGTCGATCAGCGCGGAGATCCGGCTCGCGGCGGCGCTGATCTCGGTGACGATCCGATCCGACTCGATGCCTCCGCTCATCCAGGCCACCGCATCCGAGATCGCCGCATCTCCGACCGCGGTCGCCAGGACCTCCAGCTGATCGACCATCACACCGGCTTCGCACAACGTGGCCGCCACCTCCCAGGGCTCCGGCACGCCGTGAGCCTCGAGCCAATCCGCCAGCTCGTCTTCGATCTCGCCCCGTTCGAGCGCCGTCAGGCCACAGGCCTCGGCCGTCGCGCCGAGCCTCCGGAGCTCCTGGAGCCGGTCCAGCCCCTCCTCCGGGACGTGGTGCCGAACGAGGGCCGCCACGAGGCCCGGGAGCCGGCTCCGGTGCTCCCCGAGCCTCGCGGCCGCGCGACGCAACGCGGCCGCGGGGTTGTTCAGCTCGTGGGCGAGTCCCGCCGACAGCCGGCCGAGGGAGGCCATCTTCTCGTGCTGTTGCTCGAGGCGGACATCGCCGCGGACGCGGTCCGACATCTGCGCCACCAGCCGACGACCGACCTCGTAGCTGTTGTGGATGAGCTCGGGGAGGTCCGCGGCGTCGACCCGGAGCACCTCGGAAGGCTCGGCGGCCACGGTATGCCTGGGGTAGTGGGTCATCCGGGAGAAGGGGAGGAGGCCCGTGACCTCCCCGCGGCCGGTCGTCGCCACGAGCAACCACTGTCCACCGTGCTCTTCGAAGCCCTGGATGGTCCCCCGGACCACGATCCACATCGCATCCGCGGGCCGGCCGCGCTCGAACATCCGTTCTCCGGTCTCGAGTACCACGCGACGACCATGGTCGCGAAACCAGCGGAGTTGATCGTCGGGAAGATCCCGGAGGATGTCGAGCGGCCGGAGGTCGTCCAGCTCGAAGGTCATCGCTCCGCGAGGATCTGGTGCATGAAGGAAACCGATACGGAGCCTTCACCCACCGCGGAGGCCACCCGCTTGACCGACGCATGGCGCGCGTCCCCGCACGCGAAGACGCCGGGGATGTTCGTCTCGAGCATGTAGGGATCCCGGGCGAGGGGCCAATCCCGCAGGTGCGTCTCGCGATCGAGGTCCGGCCCGGTCAGCACGAAGCCACGCTCGTCGCAGGCGACCACGTCCCGGAGCCAATCCGTCCTCGGCTCCGCGCCGAGGAAGACGAAGAGGTACTCCGCCTCGACGGTCTCCAGGTCGTCCGACCCGGCGACGCACAGCTCGATGCGCTCCAGGCGGTCCGTCCCGTGGCAGCGCACGACCTCGGTGTGGACCCGGACCTCGATGTTTTCGGTGTCCTCGATCCGGTGCACCAGGTACCTGGACATCTTGGCGGCGAGGGAGCCTCCCCGAACCAGGATGACGACCTTGTCGGCGAAGTCCTTGAAGTGCATCGCGGCCTGGCCGGCCGAGTTGCCCGCCCCCACCAGGTAGACCGTCTTCCCGAGCACGTAGGCGGCCTCGGACATCGCCGCGCCGTAGTAGACGCCCGCGCCGACGAAACGGTCGGCCCCCTCCGCGGGGAGGAGCCGCCAGGACACCCCGACCGACAGCATCAGGACGTGGCACGAGATCTCGGCGCCGTCCGACAGGGTGAGGCAGCGATACGGACCGTCGGTCCGGAGCCCGACGACCTCCTGGGGGGTGAGGATCTCCACGCCGAACTTCCGCGCCTGCGCCACGGCCCGCCGGGCCAGGTCCCCTCCCGACAGCCCGGCGGGGAAGCCCAGGTAGTTCTCGATCCGGCTGCTGGTCCCCGCCTGCCCACCCGGCGCCTCGCGCTCGATCAGCACCGTCCGGAGGCCTTCCGACCCCCCGTACACGGCTGCGGCGAGCCCGCCCGGGCCTGCACCCACGATCGCGAGATCATAGAAGTCCTGCTTGGCCCGGGTCTCGAGGCCGATGTGCTCCGCCAGGGCAGCCGGGTCCGGGCTCGACAGACGCGTGCCGTTGGGGAGGACGACGAGGGGGAACTCCTCCGGGGTCGCCGAGGCGGCCAGCTCCCGGGCCGCCTCGGACAGCTCGATGTCCATGAAGTGATAGGGCACCTGGTTGCGCCCCAGGAAGTCACGGACCCGGTGGCCCCGGGCGGACCATCGGTCCCCGACGACCCGGATGCCGCCGTAGCCGGGTCGATAGGACCCTCGCCAGTCCAGGAGCATGTCGTCCAGTACCGGAAAGAGCTTCTCCTCCGGAGGGTCCCAGGGCTTCAGGAGGTAGTACTGGACCTGCGAGCGGTTGATGGCATCGATCGCCGCGTCGGTGTCGGCGTAGGCCGTCAGAACGATCCGCTTCGCTTCCGGGAAGAGCTTCCCCGCCTCGGTGAGGAAGGTCACGCCGTCCATCCCGGGCATCCGCTGATCGGAGAGGAGGAGGGCGACGGGCACGTCCTTCTCCTTCAACTCCCGAAGCACCTCCAGCGCCGCGGTCCCCGAATCGGTACGCACGACGCGATAGTCCTTCCCATAGTGCCTTCTCAGGTCACGGGCGATCGCGTGGAGCACATCGATGTCGTCGTCGACCGTCAACAGGACCGGTTTCGCCATTCCTCGTCCTTTTGATGTGCGGGTAGCGGTACCCGGAAGCCCACGTCCCCTTTCGACCACGAGGGGGTGGGACACTAGTAGTCGCTGCCCGGCGACCAAGCCAGAGCACCGCCGGAGAGGAGGGACCGACGCCTGGCCCGGGGCGAGGGCGAACGGATCCTCAATCCATCCGTGCCGGGCCGGAGTGTCGGTAGAGGTCCAGGCCAGGTTCCGGTGGACCCCGATCGCGGTCGAGCACCAGGCACCGGGGAGCCGGTGTGGTCAGGCGGTGAACTCGCTCGGTGGGCACCCGAAGTACGCCGAAAAGGCGCGGGAGAACTGACTCCGGCTCGAGAAGCCCGAGCGCCGCGCGACGGTGGCGATGGGCGGCGGAGGACTCTTCCTGAGGAGCTTCGCGGCGTGGCGAAGGCGGATGCCCCGGAGGTACTGCAGCGGAGGGTGCCCGACACGCTCCCGGAATCGCTTCGCGAAGGCGGAGCGACTCATGAAGGCCTTTTCCGCCAGACTGGCGACGGTATGGGGATCTTCCGGGTGCTCGAGCATCGCCTCGAGGACGGGGGTGAGCGTGGGATCGTCCAACGCATCCAGCCAGGGCGCCGCACAGCGGTCGTCGCCGCACACCTCCCGGAGGACGCGGATCAGGCACTCCTGGAGGAGGGCCGAGGTCATTGCCCGGGAGCCGGCGCGGTCGGCGCCCGCCTCGAAGCGGATGGCCGCAAAAGTCGACCGCATGGCCTCGTCCCCCACGAAGTCCAACACGAGGGGCTCGTCGAGCCGATCGAAGAGGCCGACCCCTCCGCCGTACGTCACCGAGATCCGCCCGCAGACGACCACGAACGGCGCCTCCTCATCGTCCGGACCCGCGCAATGGCAGGGGAGCGCCTCGGGCCCCGCCCGGCCGGCGGGGTTCGCCTCGCCGTACGGGGGTGGGCCGCTCTGGAGGCTGTGCGGCATCCCGGGGGGCACCACGGCCAGGGTGCCTGCCGGGAGCGAGAACACCCGGCCGCCAGGACCCTGCACGGCACCCTCGCCGCTCACCGAGAAGTGCAGGGTGACCCACTCGGCCGGGGGCAGCCGCAGCCGCCAACCCCCGGACACCCTGCAGGTGGCGAACGCCTCCACCCGTAGCGCGAGATTGTCGAGGATGCGTTCGAGCAGCATTCGATCGACGTCCATTCGAGACGGAACGGCACGACCATTGGACCCCTGCGCACGTCGCGGGGACCATCCTTGGGTCGGATGCGCGGCCAATGTAGCCGTCGCACCACTCCTCGAGGAAGGAGCATCCCATGAGCCAGACGTACGACGACATCCTGCCCAGGCCCGGATTCGAGGCACACCCCGGTCGGACCGCGGTCGTGGTCACGGACCCGCAGCGAGACTTCCTTTCGGAGGATGGGGTGGTGTGGGCCGTGGTCGGAGAGAGCGTCGAGGAGAACGACACGGTGAACCACCTGGCGCAGCTCATGCAGGCCGCCCACGACAACGGGGTCCCGATCTTCGTGTCCCCGCACTACTACTACCCCCACGACCACGAGTGGGGCTTCGGGGGTGCCCTGGAGAAGATGATGCACGCCGTGGGCATGTTCGACCGGAAGGGCCAGCTCACGACCGACGGTCTGGCCGGCTCGGGGGCCGATTGGCACGAGCCGCTCCGGGGGCTGATCGAGGAGGGCGACGTGGTGGTGGTCAGTCCGCACAAGGTCTACGGACCCGAGACGAACGACCTGGTCCTGCAGTTGCGCAAGCGAGGCATCGACAAGGTGATCCTCGCGGGGATGTCTGCGAACCTGTGCGTGGAGGCCCATCTGAGGGAGCTCACGGAACAGGGCTTCGAGGTCGCCGTCGTCAAGGACGCGACCGCCGGTGCCAAGCTCCCCGGCGGCGACTTCTACCAGGCCGCCCTGCTGAACTTCCGGATGATCGCCAGCGCGGTCCTCTCGACGGACGAGGCCGTCTCGGCCATGCAGGCGAGCTGCCGGGCACCCCGGACCGGGCGGCCCACAGCGGTCGTCCGGCCCCGGGGCTCCGGGGC
>DATHRY010000371.1:0-9488 GCA_035464715.1 Longimicrobiales bacterium | reverse complement strand
CCGGAGCTCGCCGTACACGATGGGCGGGGCGTCGCCGACCTCCAGGAGCTCCGCGTCGACCCCGGCGGCTTCCAGCTCCCCGACGATGTACTCCGCGGTGCGCCGGATCCCCTCCCGGTCGCTGGCCACGTTCGGGTACGATAGCAGCTCCGCGAAGTCCCGAAGGATCACGGCCTCGTTGGCCTCTCTGAAGCTCCGGGCCACCTCGGCGGGGGACTGGGCGGCCAGAGGGACCGCCGGAGGGGTCGCCAGAAGGAGGAGCACGGCGGCGAGGGCGACCCGGGCCGAGGCGGAGGAGGGGTTGGCGCAGGCGGTGCGAAGGGCAGGCATGAGGCGTTCCGGTCAGGGGATGCCCCAAATGGCCGGGCCGGTCCGGCCTGGTCAAGCGCCGGCGCGGGCCTTTGCCCGGTCCGCGGGTCTCCCTACCGTGGGTCCATGCGAAAGACCTGTCCCACCCCCGTCCCGCCCACTCCCCGCTCCCGCGCCTGCCGCCGCCGCAAACGGCCCACCGGGGCCGGCCGCCCGCCCGCCCGCCGGAATCCATGCTGACCCGAACGGCGGGCTACGCGCTGCACGCCGCGGTGGCCCTGGCCGGCCGCGACCCGGCGGACGGTCTGGTCTCGGCCTCGGACCTCGCCGACGAGCTCGGGGTCCCGGGCAGCTACCTGTCCAAGATCCTCCAGTCCCTGGTCCGGGGCAGGATCCTCGTCTCGGAGCGGGGACGCGGCGGAGGCTTCCGTCTGGCTCGGCCTCCGCACGAGATCCGGCTCATCGAGGTCGTGGGCGGCTTCGACGATCTCGGGAAGGAGCGTCAGTGCCTTCTGGGGCACGGCGCCTGTGCCGATGTGGGTGCGTGCCCGGCCCACGCCGAGTGGTGCGAGGCCAGCGGGCCCGCCTTCCGCTTCTTGGAGACCCGGACACTCGCGGACCTGGCGGACGTACCGGCCAGGGTCGAGTCGACGCCCTAGAAGTCCATGCGTCCGAATCGCCGGCGCGCCGCCAGGTACGGCAGGACGACCCATGCCACCAGTGCCGTGGCCGCCACGGTGACGCCCACGGGGCCACCGAAGAAGCTTCGGAAGACCGCTCCCGTGTAGCCCATCAGCACCGACGCGTCCAGCGCCATCAGGCCCACCAGCCGGGCCAGGTCCACCGGGTTCAGGAGCATCGCGGCCAGCATGGGCTTCTCCAGCGGATACGCCGCCAGGGCGTTGCTCAGCAGGAGGACGATCCCGTCGTACACCACGGTCACCAGGAGCCAGGTGAGCAGCGCGGCCCCCAGTCCCCGGGCGGGCTCCTGGAAACGGAACGCGACCACGAACCCCAGGGCGGCGAAGACGGCGGTGAGGACGACCCCCAGCCCCAGCACCAGCGTGACCGGACCCGGCGCCGCGGCCCACCCCCCGGACAGGAGGAGGGGCAGGCCGGTGGCGACCAGGAACACACCGGCCAGGGGGAGCGTCAGGCCCAGGTAGAGCCCCCGGAAGAGGTCCCGGCGTCCCACCGGTTGGGCCAGGAGGAGCTCGTTGAAGGCCCGGGCGTCGTAGAGGAAGACGGTGGTGGCCACCAGGCTCACCAGGGGCACCGCCAGGAGCGTGACGCTCACCAGGGAGGGCAGCGCCCGCTCCACCCCGCCGGCCATGCGCACCAGGCCCAGGCCGACCAGGAGGAAGAAGGCACCGTAGCCGAGCAACGTCCGGGCCCGGACCACGTTCCGGATCTCGTAGCGCATCACCTTCGTCCAGCGCTTCATGCCACGCCCTCCGCGTCGAGCGTCCGTCGTTCCGGATCGTGCCGCGGCCGAAGCCGGCGACGAGGCGCCATCGCCGCCGGTCCCCCCCCGCTCCCGGCCTCCCGGCGCTCCTCCAGGAGCCGGGCGATGGCCGCCTCCAGGTCCGACTCCCCGGTCAGGGCCACGAGCTCGTCCACCGGGCCCTCGAACCACAACTCGCCGTCCAGCAGGAAGACCACGTCGTCCGCCAGGTCCCTCAGGCGGCCCACGTCGTGGGAGGTGAGGAGGATGGTGCGGCCGGCGTCCCGCTCCCGCCGCACACGCTCGTTCAGCACCCGGGCGGCCAGGGGGTCCAGCCCCGCGGTGGGCTCGTCCAGGACCAGGACGGGAGCCCCGTATCGGAGGGCCAGCGCGGCGTTGAGCTTCTGGCGATTGCCGCCCGACAGCGTGCGGGAGGGCTTGTCCAGCTCCGGCTCCAGGTCGAAGGCCTCCAGGAGGTCCTCGTCCGGCTCGCCCTCGAAGCCCCGGACGTCGTCCAGCATGGCCAGGAGCTCCCGGCCCGAGAGGTTGTCGGGAAAGCGCGGGGTCTGGGGCATGTAGCCGATGTCGTTCCGGTAGCCGGGGTCCGCGCCCGCCACCCGGTCGCCCACCCGGATCGTGCCGGCGTCGGGGCGGACCAGCCCCAGGAGCATCTTGAGCATCGTGGTCTTCCCCGCGCCGTTGGGTCCCAGGATGGCGGTGATGCGGCCCGGCCGGAATCCCACGTCCACGTCGGCGAGGACGTTCCGACGGCCGTAGCGCTTCGTGATCCCCTCCAGGCGGATCCAGACCGAGGGGCGGGGAGCGAGGTGTGCGGGGCTCCTCACGAGGGCCTCCAGGCGGTGTCGAGGGGAGAGAGGGAGGGGGCCTCGTCCGCCAGGGCGGACGGGGTCAGCACCGGGACCACGGCCTCCATGATGTCCAGGAGGGACACCAGGAGGCTCCGGTGGAGCACCAGGGCGGGCTCGTTCTGTTCCACCACCAGCGAGAAGAGACGCACCGGGCGGAAGGGGGTGTCGCCCACGCCGTCCCGGTCCAGGTCGTAGCCCCGGTACCGGTCCCAGTAGTTGCCGGCGAAGAGGCTCGAGGTGGAGCGGGAGTTGGTGGCCACGTCGAAGGAATTGGCCACGAAGTTGTTGCCCCGGAACCGGCTCCCGTCGGAGTTGGCCAGGACCTCCACGGCCCATCCGTTCGAGAGGAACTCGTTGCCCGTGACCTCCACGCGGTTCGCCCCCTCCAGGTGGAGGGCGACGCTGTTCCGGCGGAACCGGTTCCCGGCGATGCGGGAGTCCCGGATCTCCTTGAGGAGGAGGCCGAAGGCGGCGCCCCCGCGGTTCTCGTCGAAGTCGTTGTCTTCCATGACCACGTCCGACGTGTACATGACCGCGACCCCCGCCCCGTTCCGGCGGAAGACGTTGCCCTGGTAGGTGCAGCCGTCGGAGAACATGAAGTGGAGGCCGTACCGGAGGTTGTCGGCGCTGAGGTTGCCCCGGACCCGGCTGTCCTCCACGAACTCGAAGTAGATCCCGTCCCGGTGCCCCCGGACCGTGTTGCCCTCCAGGAGGATCCGGATCGAGTACCACAGGTGGATCCCGTTCCCGGCGCCGGTCTCCCGGTCCGCCGTCGCCGCCAGCTCGTTGTCCTGGATGCGGCAGTCGCCGGCGTTGGCGAGATAGATGCCGAAGAAGGCGTTCTCGATCCGGTTCGCCCGGATGGTGCAGAAGCGGGCGCCCTCGATGCGGATCGCGGCCCGGTCCTGGGTGAAGGAGGCGCCCGTGTCACGGAGCACCAGGCCCTCCACCGTCACCGAGTCCGCCTCCACGACCACGATCTCGTGGAGACCGCCGCCGTCCAGCACCGCGCCGGCCTCCCCCCGGAGGGTGACGGGTCGGTCGAGGACCAGGGGTGCGCCCTCGGCGTGGAGCCCCGAGCGGGCGATCACCGTGTCGTGGGGGGCGGCGGCGGCCACGGCCTCGGCCAGGGTGGCGAACTCCCCACCGCCCACGATGCGGGCCTGTCCCGCGAGGGGGCCGGCGAGCACGCCCAGGAGGGCGGTTGCGATGCCGACCCGCGGGAGGCCGCGGGGGCGGACGGGACCCGGGGAGGGGCGGGTCACGATCAGGCTCCGGCGGAGGTGTGGGCGGGACCGGAAGTCGCGGGGTGCCCGCCGGGCTCGTGGGTGTGTCCCGCGGCCGGGAGTCCGACCGCGGCGACCGCCCGGACGTCGTTCCAGGCCATCGCCTCGCCGCCCAGGGCGGCCATCGCTTCCTCCCGGTCCCCCGAAGCGGCGAAGGCGGCGAGTCCGGCCCCCATGGGCGAGCGGAGCGAGGGGCTCATCAGGAACGACGCCTCCTCGGCCCGGATCAGCTCGCCGGGATGGGCGTAGTCCACCACCCAGATGGAATGGATGGAGGTCGTATCGGCGTCCTCCGCCAGGTACGCCACCAGGCACTCCACGGCGTCGAACACGACGACCTTCCCGGTCCTGGTGACGATCTCGGCCCCGAAAGCTTCCTGGGCCAGCGTCATGTGGCAGTGGGCGCAGCCCTCCTCCCCGTAGGCGATCGGCCGGGGGGACGGGGCCCCGCATCCCTGGAGGGCCAGGGCGGAGGCGGCGAGCAGGGCGAGGGCTGCCGCCGCCGGGCCCCCGCCCGCCGGCTTCGCGCCCACCTCGCCGCCCACCCTCGACCCGCCCCCCACCGGCTTCGCGCCAACCTCGTCGTCCGCCCGCGTCCCGCTGCCCACCTTGCCGTCCGCCCGCGTCTCGCCGCCCACCGGCTCGGCGTCCGGCCGGCCGAGGGCCTCCGTCCCGTCCGGAGGGGGCGTCGCCACGCGGGACCGCCGCCGCTCCGACACGACCACACCCATCCCCGTCAGCGCCGAGAGGATGGCGATCCAGCCCCCGGCCCCGGGCCAGGAGTGGGCCGTGAAGTTCAGGATCTGCCGGCTCCCGATCAGGGGCGGTTGGTAGCTCATCCCCGGGATCTTGATGATGGCCGTCTCCTCGTCCAGGTCGTGGCCGTAGTCGTACTCCCACTTCCAGAAATCCACGAGCCCGGCGACCGATACGACGAGAAACGTGCCCACCCATCCGTAGAGGAGGGCCCGCCGGCCCAGGGCCGCGGTGAGGACGCCGAGGACCATGAGTCCCGCGACGATCCAGGGCATGAAGACCAGCTCGGGGATCGCGTCCGGGACGATCCGCTTCATGCCGATGTAGTGGTTCAGGTTGTTGATGTTGGAGAGGTCGTGGGGTTTCTGACCCACGATGTCGTCGATCCGGATCACCATCCCCAGTCCCTCGGGATACTGGGGGGCCTCGAGGCTGATCCTCCACATGGGCAGCACGTAGAGCAGCCCGAGGGCCAGCGCGGCCACGAGGATCACGATCCGGTTCCGCTTGCTCATCATTTCGGGTCTCCCGGTGCGGACGGGGGAGCGGGCGCTCCCCCGTCCCGGGGTTCGGGTCGACGGGTTACTGCGTTCGCCACTCGCCACCGGGGCCCCAGCGGAGCGGGACCCCGGCGTCCCGGGGCGACACCCGGACGTAGCCCTGCATCTCCTGGTGGAGCGCCGAGCAGAAGTCCGTGCAGTAGAAGGGGTAGATGCCCGGCGATTCGGGCACCCACTTCAGGGTGCGGGTCTGGCCGGGCATGATCAGGAGCTCCGCGTTCTTCGCCCCCATGGCCGCGAAGCCGTGAGGCACGTCCCAGTCCTGTTCAAGGTTGGTGACGTGGAAGAAGACCTCGTCGCCCACCCGGACGCCCTCGATGTTGTCCGGGGTGAAGTGGCTGCGGATCGAGGTCATGTAGATGTGGACCTCGTTGCCCTCCCGGGCCACGCGGGTCTCCGCCTCGGACTTCACGGCCCTGGGGTGGGTGTTCTCCTCCAGCGTGTAGAACTGGACCTGGTCGTCCATCAGGAGGTCCGCCGCGATCCCCTGGGCGTAGTGGGGCTCGCCCTGGGTCGGGAAGTCCAGCAGGAGCCGCATCTTGTCGCCGGAGATGTCGATGAGCTGGGCCGCGTGGGCCAGCTCCGGCCCGGTGGGCAGGTAGCGGTCCTTGGTGATCTTGTTCAGCGCCACCATGTACTTGCCCGCGGGCTGGCGGGAGTCGCCACCCGGGATCATCAGGTGGCCGACGGAATAGTAGACCGGGATCCGGTCCACCACCTGCCAGGTGCCGATCTCCCACTTCACGATCTCGGAGCTGATGAAGGCGGTGGTGTAGGCGTATCCCCGGCCGTCGAACTCCGTGTGGAGGGGCCCGAGGCCGGCGTTCTCGACCTCACCCGCGATCACGCTCTCGTAGCGGAGCACCGGGATCTCGTCGATCACTTCCTCGAAGTCCTCCGCCTCGATGGCGGCGATCATCTTCGAGAAGGAGTGGACCGGAATGACCGTGGCGAGCTTGCCGCCGGCGACGATGTACTCGCCCGTGGGATCCACGTCGACGCCGTGGGGCGACTTGGGCGTGGGCAGGAAGTAGACGAGGTCCGAGCAGTCCGAGGGCTCGATGACCCGTACCGAGGTCTTGCGCTCCGATACGGCGATGTGGTTCTCGTCGAAGTAGTTGTGCCGGTAGTTCGCCGGCATGTCCCGGCCCGCCCCGTCGGCGATGCAGGCCTCGGCGCGGCGGTAGTTAACGGCTGCCACGAAGTCCTTGTCCTTCCGGGACGCGTTGATCTCGAGCAGGGTGTGCTCCTCCTCGGAGTTGTACGAGGTGAAGAACATCCACCCGTCCGAGGGGCCCTTGCCGGCGTGCGCCAGGTCGTAGTCGTAGCCCGGCATCAGGATCTGGAAGGCCACGTCCATCTCACCGGGCTCGTTCGCCCGGACGAAGGACAGGGTGCCCTTGAAGTTCCCCCGGTACTCCTCGATGGACATGTCCCGGTTGGGGATCGGCACGCTGAACCGCGTGGAGGCCACCAGGTAGTCCGATTCCGGCGTGATGAAGGGGGAGCCGTGGTTCCCCGCCGAGTTCGGGATCTCCAGGATCTCGGTGGTCTCGAAGGAGTTCAGGTCGATGCGGGCGACCCGGGGCGTGTTGTTGCCGTTGATGAAGAGCCAGCGCCCGTCGGGGACGCCGTCGGTCATGGAGAGCTCCGGGTGGTGCGCGTCGTCCCAGGGGACGAAACCGTGGGAGGTCTCCAGCATGGCCAGGGTCTCCTCCGCGTAGCCCCAGCCGTTCTCGGGGAACTGGCTGAAGACCGGAATCGTCTTGAGCAGCCGGCCGGAGGGGAGCCCCATGACGGTCACCTGGCCGCTGAAGCCGCCCGACATGAAGGCGTAGAACTCGTCGTACTCGCCCGGGGCCACGTAGACCGCCTGGGCGGCGCTGGCGAGATCGCCGGCGCCGACGCCCCCACCGCCCCCGTCGCACGCGAGGAGGCCGGCCGAGGCGACGAGGAGGCCCGCCGCGACCTGGCGGGAGCGGAAGCTGTGCGTGCGTTTCATGGGATGGTTTCTCCTGGGTGAGGCGTGGGGATGGGGGGTCACGACGATCCGGCGCCGGCCGTGTCGGTGGAGGGACCGGATTGGACGGAGCGCAGGTATTCGAGGACGGCCCGGGCCTGCTCGGGATCGGTCAGCTGCACGGGCATGGGGGTGTAGAACTCGGCCAGGAGCTCCCGCACCACGGGATGGCGCTCCACCATCTCGTTGGCGTTGAGCATCATGTTCATGACGTACTCGGGGCGGCGGCGGGACAGGACCTCCCCCAGGGCCGGCGCCACGTAGCGCTCCTCGATCTTGTGGCAGGCGGAGCACTTGGTCGTGAAGATCTCCTCGCCCTGGGCCGCCAGGGCGGCGTCCACGGGGCCCAGCTCGAGATCCCGGATCGGTCCGATCCCCTGTTCCAGCTCGACGTCGGACAGTTCGCCGGCGCCGGCGTTGGTGGGGGGGGCATCGGCCTCGGTCCCGGGGGCGTCGCCTCCGCAGGTGGCGGTGGCCAGGGCGAGGCCCAGAAGGAGGGCCCCGGCGGATACGGATCGGGTCATGATTCGGTCTCTCCGGTGGGGGAGGGAGGCAGGTGCAGCGCGCCGGGGCCGTTGAGGAGGTCGGCGAGGCTGGTCGCCTCGAGCATCTCCAGGGCCGTGGCGGTCCAGGCCCGGCGCTGTTCGTGGGCGGGGCAGGGGTTGTCGAGATCGCACGCGCCGCCCAGGAGACAGACCGTCGACGGACGCAGCTCCTGGAACGGGGCGACCACCGCGGAGACCCGGATCGACCCGGGATCGTGCCGGAGCCGATACCCTCCGCGGGGTCCTCTCACCGACTCCAGCACACCCTCCCGCGTCATGCGGTGGAGCACCTTGGCCAGGTACGTCGCAGGCACGTCGAGCACCTCGGCGATCCGGGCTGCGGGGACCACCCCGGATCCCTCGCGGCGCGCGAGGTGCAGGGCGGCCTGCAGGGCGTAGGTACCGGTCTGTGAGAGCATGGCGGGAGGCGTTAGAGGTTATTCGGATGATAATATCCGATTTAAAATCGGAATCTGGAGGAATCTCGACGCCGCGTGTGGGGGAATTCCCCTCACCGACGGCCGCCCACCCGTTCCGGACGGCACCCGCGCCGTCGCCGTCGTGCCGCTGCGAGGGAGGCCCGCCTGCACGCGCCGGATGAACTCACCGGACCCCGGATCCGTACATGCCATGCGAGCCTTTCCGACACCCACCGACGCCGCCGCTCATGTACAAGACCTGCATGTTCTGCCAGAAGGACCTGGGACGGAACCAGGTGGTGGAGGCGTTTCCGGTGGGCCGGCGCCTCGCGTTCGACGCCGAGCGAGGGCGCCTGTGGGTCGTCTGTCGGAAGTGCGAGCGCTGGAACCTGACGCCGCTGGAGGAGCGCTGGGAGGCAGTGGAGACGCTGGAGCGCCTCTTCCGGGGGACCCGGGTCCGGAGCCAGACCTCGAACATCGGTCTGGCGAAGCACGGGGAGGGACTGGAGATGGTCCGGGTCGGGGAACCGCTCAGGGAGGAGTTCGCCGCCTGGCGCTACGGCGACCAGTTCGGCCGACGGCGGAAGCGGGCGATCCTGACCACGGCCGGGATCGCCGCCGGCGTATCGGTCGTGGCCGTCGGCGGGGTCGTCACCGGGGTCCTGTCGGCCGCCGTCCTGGGCCAGTCGGGGAACTTCGTGAACATGTTCGTGAACGGGCGCACCCTCGTCTCCCTGAGGGACGACGACGGGACGGTCCTGAAGCTCAAGCGGCCCGATCTGCAGAAGACCCGGCTGATCGCCACCGGCGACGAGCAGGGGTGGGGCATCCGGGTCCAGAAGGGGAAGCGGGTCTCGACCTATGAAGGGGAGCGGGCCCGACGGGTGGCGGGACGACTTCTCCCCCGCATCAACGCCCGGGGCGGCAAGCCGGACGTCGTCCGGAACGCCGTGGGCCGCATCGAGGCTGCGGGGCATCCGGAGGAGTTCCTGCGCCGGATGTCGGGGTGGCGGGACGACGGGTCCTCCCGCGGTGCGTCGGGAGGGATAGCCCGGCTCCCGGCCCCCACGAGGCTCGCCCTGGAGATGGCCCTGCACGAGGAGTCGGAGCGTCGGGCGCTGGCGGGGGAGCTGTGGCGCTTGGAGCGGCAGTGGCAGGAGGCCGAGGAGATCGCCGCCATCGCCGACGGGCTCCTGGTGTCGGAGGAGGACCGGGCCTTCCTGGAGCGGCACCGGGCCGAGCGTGAGGACGGCGCCGGCTGAAACGGTCCTCGCCCCAGG
>DATHRY010000370.1:0-2173 GCA_035464715.1 Longimicrobiales bacterium | reverse complement strand
AGCTGGGCCGTGGTCTCGATCTCGGCGAAGAAGCGCTCCTTCCCCACCACGGCGGCCAACTCGGGGCTCAGGACCTTGATGGCCACCTGCCGGTTGTGCTTCAGGTCGTCGGCCAGGAAGACCGTGGCCATCCCCCCCCGGCCCAGCTCCCGCACGATGCGGTAGCGGTCCGCCAACGCTCCCTGCAGCCGCCCCTCGATCCCTTCACTCATCGGGCCTCCATCCGGCGCTCGATCTCGTCGAAGACGTTCAGGTGCAGGCGGAGGTGGGCCTCGCGGGTCTGCTCGGGCTCGACCTTCATGAGGAACCGCTCCCCCGCCCCGTCCATCCAGACCCGCCCCTCCTCGAAGGGGAGCATGGGGAACAAGGGCTGGGGCCCTTGCACGCGGAGGCCGTCCGAGGCTTCGGTCAGCGTGTAGGCGTTCATGTTCCGAAGTCCCGCGATGTAGATGCGCGTCCCGTCCGGCGCCCAGGTCGCCCCCAGACCGCGACCGTCCTCGCGGCCCGTGGAGATCCGCCACGGGCGCCCCATCTCCGGGAAGGCCCGGACGAAGATCTGCGGATTCCCGGTCTCGCTGGACGAGTAGGCGAGCCACCTCCCGTCCGGCGACACCACGGGCGCCCACTCATCGAAGGGCCCGGTGAGGAGCGGCACGAGCTCGTCGGGGCGGGACAGGTCCACCCGGTAGAGGTTGTCGTTGCTGTCCTCGTCCTCGACCACCACGATCAGGCCGCTCCCGTCGGGCAGGGCGTCGTACTCCCAGATCTGCCGCCCGGGCTCCACCAGCACCTCTTCGCTCCCGCTCCGGTCGTAGGGCTGCGCCATCAGGACGGCCGTTCTGTCGTCCCGGTCCCGTCGATACACGATCCGTCCGTCCGGGAGCCACACGGGCTGGACCGCATTGCCCTCGAAGGTCAGGCGATAACTGGTGCGCTGCTCCAGGTCGAGAACCCAGATCTGGTTCTGCCCCTGACCGGGCATCGCGCTCCCCGCCTCCACCTGCACCGCCGCCCAGCGTCCGTCGGGGGACGGGGCCGCCTCGTCGAAGTCCCCGAACTCCGACGCCCACCCCTCGTGGATGACGTCGATGGTCCCGTCCAGCCCCACCCATGCGACGTTCTCGTCCTCCCCCCGGAAGGCCGACAGACCGATGCCCGCCAGAAGCAGGCCGTCCGCCGTGACCTCGAAGGAGGACCCGGTCTCGGCCGGTGCCACGGGTTGGATGAGGCGCACGGGATCCCCCATGACGCCCCCACCCTCCGGATCGAAGCGTGCCGCCTTCAGGACCTGGTCGACATCGGTCCAGAAGAGGAGATCGCCGACCAGCCGAGCGTCGTTGAGGCCGGCGGTCTCGGGCTGTCGCTCGGCCACGACCAGCTCACCCGTGACCGGATCCCAGACCGCGACGTTCGGGGCAGCCTCGTCTCCGACCACCACAAGCACGCGCCCGTCGGGAAGTCCCTGGAGGACCCACTCGATCGCCCCCTCGGGCTGGGGGGGCGTCTCCACGGGCGCCCCCGGCCGCCGATAGATCCGGGCGCCGTCCTCGGTACCGAAGAAGATCTCTCCACCCGCCCCCCAGACCCAGTCCGGACGGGGCACCCGGCCGATGACCGTGCCCGTCGAGGCCCCCTCCACCGGAATGAACCAGATCGTGGCCCCCGACGACCCGCCCAACTGCCCGTATGCGAGGTGCCGGCCGTCCTGGGAGAACCGGGGCAACACCATTTCCGGCACCTTCGGCACGGTCAGGGCGGGGCCCCCCGACAGCGAGACCACCCGCAGGTGCCGCAGGGTGTCGATGTAGGCCAGGAGCTCGCCGTCCGGGGACAGAGCGAAGGACTCCCTGGCGGTCCACCCTCCGTCGGGCACCTGGAGGTCGAAGACGCGCCACGGCCCCGGATCCGCGACGCCACTCCGCATCCATCCGGCCAGTGCGGCCACCAGGAGGACGGCGCTCAGGGCGCCCAGGGCGGCCACCGCGCCGCGCCGGCGGTGCGGTCCGTCCTCCGGGGCCGGGATCCCGTGCACGCCGCCGACGCGGTGCCGGAAGCTGCCGTCCTGAAGCGCCGCCTGCATCTCCGCCACCGAGGCGAACCGGTCGGCCGGGATCCGTTCCAGCGCCCGCGCCACGACCGCGTCCACGTGGGGAGGCACCGTGGGTCGGGGTCC
>DATHRY010000369.1:0-20027 GCA_035464715.1 Longimicrobiales bacterium | reverse complement strand
CGCCAGAGGAGGGCGCCCACCGGCCGGGACTCGGTGGAATCGACCATGGGACCTGACAACCCCCGGGAGGCCGGGAGTTCCCCGGGGCGGCGGGCCGGGGCATGGCATGCCGGCGCGAATCGTGGGGTGAGGCGGGCGATCAGGAGGGGGGCCGCCACGGCCACGTGGGTCGCCGGGTCCCGTCCAGCCCGGGCGCCACGGGAGAGCTGGAGCCGAGGCAGGGGAGGGAGGAAGAAGCGGTTGGAGTCGACGCGGGACCATCCCTTGGCGTCTCCGCCCCGGGGTGCCGTAGATTCAGGCCGCGACATGCCCACACACCCACTCCGCCACCACGCCCGGCGCCCCCCGTGATCCAGGACTTCACCAGCTTCAGTCCGGCGCTCCAGCGCCGGATCGCCCTCACCGTGGCGACCCTGGTCGGTCTCTACCTGATCCGCCGGCTGGTCCTCCGGGTTGCGGCGCCGCGCCTGGAGGACCCGAAGAGCCGCTACAAGCTCGGGAAGTCCACCGCCTACGTGACCTACGTCCTGGGCGCGGTCATCCTCCTGGAGATCTGGCTGGAGACGGTCGGCAACATCGGGACCTTCCTGGGGCTGCTCACCGCCGGGCTCGCCATCGCCCTCAAGGACCTGGTCTCGAACTTCGCCGGCTGGGGCTTCATCCTCCTGCGCCAGCCCTTCGTGGTGGGGGACCGGGTCCAGATCGGCGAACACCGGGGCGACGTGGTGGACATCCGCATCTTCCAGTTCACGCTCCTGGAGATCGGCAACTGGGTCCACGCGGACCAGAGCACCGGCCGCATCATCCACGTGCCCAACGCCCAGGTCTTCTCCATCCCGTTGGCCAACGACACCGCGGAGTTCGATTACGTGTGGCACGAGCTCCCGGTGCTGGTGACCTTCGAGAGCGACTGGCGGAGGGCGAAGGAGATCCTTCAGGGCATCCTGGACGAGCAGGGCCGCGACGTGGCCGCGGAAGCGGCCCAGACGCTCCGCAGCGGGAGCCGGCGCTTCCTGATCTCGTATCGGAAGTTCTCCCCCAAGGTCTACACGTCGGTGGAGGACAGCGGCGTCCTCCTCACGCTCAGGTTCCTCACCCCGGTGCGGGCCCGGCGGGGGTTCACCGAGTCCCTCTGGGAGGCCATCCTCGACGCCTTCCACCAGGAGGACGGCATCGACCTCGCGTACCCGACGCAGCGCATGTACCTGAATCCCGTGGAGGGGAAGCGGGACGCCCGGGCGCGGTGGCCCGGCATGGAGGGCGGGCCGAGAGAGGAGCCCGCCGCGGACGAGACGTCGCCGGAGTAGCGACGGAGGTCGCGCGATCCGTCGCTGAGGCGTCGATGGGGTCGGGGCGGGAAGCCTTCCGTCCACGGTCCGGGGAATCCCGGAGGCCGACCCCCTACCCCAGCGGTCCCGAGTCGTCCGGGACCCGCTCGAGGGCGCTCAGGTAGCGAGCCACCGAGCGCTCCACCACCCCGTTCCCGTCCTCCAGCACCTCCCGTCCCGGGAAGGCACCGTAGATGCGTTCGAAATCGAGGTCGGCCAGGCGAGCCCCGATCCGCTTCACCGCGGGCCCCGCCAGGGGGATGAGGTTGGGGTAGCTGTACATGAAGGACACCCACCGGCGATCGGGCACGACCTGGACCACGTCCCCCGAGAGGAGGATGCCCTTCCCTTCCAGCGCGGGGGCCCAGTGCAGGACCTGGCCACCGTCGAAGTGGCCGCCCAGGCGATGCAGGGTGCACCCCCGGCTCAGGGCCAGCGTCTCGCCCTCCCAGAAGCGTACCCGGGCGTCGGGCGTCGTCACCCAGCGCCGATCGGCCGCGTGGAGGTGGATGGTGGCGTCGAAGGCCCGGGCCCACTCGATCATCCCGCCGTAGTAGTGGGGATGGCTGATGGCCACGTCGGAGATGCCTCCCAGGGCGTCCACCGCCTGGAAGGCCTCGTCGTCGAGCAGGGGCACGCAGTCCCACAGGACGTTGCCGCCGGCGTCCTGCACCAGGAGTGCACGCTGCCCGATGGCGAAGCAGGGCTCGACCTCGATGGCGTGGAGTCCGGGGGCGAGCTTCTCGACCCGATTCCGATGCGCCTCGCCCAGGCGGCCCCGGGTGGTCCAGCGTTGTCCACCGGGAGGCACGTACTGCCGGGCGTCCAGGCAGATCGGGCAGCTCCGGGGTTCGGAGGCGGCGGGGGGATAGGTGGCCCCGCAGGTCGTGCAGAGGTAGACGGTCACGTGCGCGGCATGCCGGGGTCGGGGCCTCCTGGAGGTGGGCCGGGCTCCGGCCCGGGGGGCACCCGGGCGTCGGGAACGCCGTAATTCCTGTTTTCACAAGAGACTCGGGCGAGCGGTGGCGCGTCAAGATCCCGCCCGGCCCCGAGCCCCGGAATGCTTGACAGGACCGCGCCGGCACGCTCGTATGCTACCTTGTCCCCCGCATGTACGGAGTACTTTCGGGAGACGGCCTCATGGCTCGACAGATTCGCCGACCTCGCTGCACCCCATCCGCGCCGGGCGACCGACCGGCGACCGGGTGCCGCTCGGGAGGTCGGTCGAAGGGGCGCGGGGCCCTCGTGGTGGCCGTGCTGGGTCTGGCCGCGTGCGCCCCCGCCCCGTCGGGCGTACCCACCCCCGTCCCCGAGGACGAGCTGCCGGCCCTCGAGGCGCGCCTCGCCGCCAGCCCCCAGTCCGAAGAGCTCCAGCTGTCGGCCACCGCGTCCCTCCTTGCGGCCGACCGGTGCGCCGACGCCGTGGCCGTGGCCAATCGCGTGCCCGCCACGCCCGAGGACGCGTGGCCGGTCCTGACCCGGGGCTACTGCTTGGAGATCCAGGGGGCCTGGGACGAAGCCCGCAGCGTCTACGAGGACTACCTCCGCCGCTTCGACCGAGGAGGCGGGATCCCCTCGGTGCGGGGTCGGCTGGAGTGGGTGCGGGAGCGCTCCGCCGACGAGCGGGCCCGGCGTCTGGTCGCCCAGGGTCCGTCCGGGACGCCAGACCCCTCCCTCGTGGCCGTGCTCCCCATGGAGACCCGGGGGGACCCCGGCCTGGCGTACGTGGGCCTCGGGCTCACGGCCCTGGTCCGCTCCGACCTGGCCCTGGTGGACGGGTTGGACGTGGCGGATCCACACGACCTGGACGCCCTCCTCGCGGAGCTCGAGCGGACCGGCTCGCCGGTCCCGGACTCCCTGTTGCCGGCCGAGCTGGGGCGGCTGGCGGGGGCCGGCCGTATGGCTCGCGGCGTGGCCGACCTCGACGAGCGGACGGAGGCGCGCCTCGACGCCGCGCTCCGCCTCCCCGGCGGCGACGAAGTCACCGCGGGACAGCAGGCCGGCGACCTGGCGGAGCTTCCGGCACTCCAGAAGCGGCTGACCTTCGCCATGATCCGCCGCCTCGGGTTCACGATCACCGTGGCGGAACGCGACCGCATCGCCAACAACGGCACCCGGGACTCGGATGCGCTCCTGGCGTACGCCCGGGGGCTGGACCTCCGGGCGCGGGGGCAGGAGGACCAGGCCGCCCTCTGGTTCGCACGAGCCACCGGGTTCGATCCGGGATTCCGGGAGGCCCGTGTCGCCCTGGAGACCGTCGTGGGAGAGGAGGTCGCGGAGCGCACCAGCGCCAGGACGTTGTTCGCCTCGGTGCCGACGGCCCGCACCCGGGTCCAGCAACGGCTCCAGGCCGCCCGGACCGGGCCCGCCGATCCCATGCGCCTGGCCATGATCTCCGGGACCGGCGACGTCGCTTCCACCCAGGGCGAGCAGATCATGGGACCCGTGGGGCGCGTGGGTCAGGAGGGCGCGGTGGGGTCCATCACGGCGCTCGAACCGCCGCCCCTCCTGGCCCTGACGCAGCTTCAGGGCGTGATCCGTGTCATCGTGGTCATCCCGGGGGGCGTGTGAGGCGCGCCGTCCACGGGTCCCGGCTCCTCGCTCTGGGCGCGCTCCTGGGGCCGCAGGCGGTGGGCGCCCAGGTGGGGGTGGGCGCCGCGGTGGTGACGGACAGCTACGCGTTCAATCCGGGCCTCGCCTTCGAGAACCTCCGGGAGGTGTCGATCCCCGTACTGGTGCGAATGGACGTCGCGGACCGTGGCGAGCTGCTGCTCTCCACCGGCTGGGCCTCCCTCTCGTCCACGGGGGCGGACGGGAGCGCCGATCTCTCCCTGTCGGGGATCCTGGACACCGAGGCCCGCTTCACCTGGGAGGTGGTGCCGGGGAGAATGTCGGTGGTGGCGTCGGCGGTTCTTCCCAGCGGGACCGAGGCCCTGGAGGCGGGGCAGGTGCCCCTCCTGGCCCTCCTGGCCAACGAGGCCCTGGACCTGTCCACCGTCCGGTTCGGATCCGGAGGCGGATTCGGGGGCGGGGCGGTGGGCGCCCTGCCGTTGGGACGCATGGCGCTGGGGCTGGCGGCGACCTTCCGGCACGAGTTCGCCTATGGCCCGGTGGCCTCGTCGCCCGATGAGCTGAATCCGGGGCTGGAGGCGCGGTTCCGGGTCGGCCTGGAGGGACCCGTGGGCGGGTCCGGCTACCTGCGACTGGCCGGCGTCCTCTCCCGCCGGGGTCAGGACGAGTTCGCGGGAGAGGCCCAGGGGGCGGCCGGGAACCTGTGGACCGGGTACGGCGCCTACGAGCGGAGCCTGACCTCGTCGAATCTCGTCCTGTACCTGCTGGGCCGGCTCCGCAGCGACCCCCGCCTCGAGGGGACGGCGCTGGGCCCCGCCCTCCTGCCCCGGTCGAGCCTCCTGGCCTTCGGCGGGCGGTGGGCCGTCTCCGTGCGACGCTCCGACCTCCTGACCGCCAAGGTGGAGTATCGGCGGGCCAGGGCGGCGCCGGTGCCCGTGAGCGAGACCCTCGAGCCCCTGGGCACGTCGCTGCGGGCCGGCTTCGAGTACCGGCTGGCCGCCAGCCGCGACGCCGCGGTGGTCTTCCAGGCCGAAGGTCTGATCGGAGAGGCCGGCGACCTGGTGGTCGACGAGCTGATCGGGATGACCGGGTTCCGCCTGGGTCTGCACCTGGAGTGGAACCCGTGAGCCGCGCGCTCCGCCGCCGGGGGGGCCTGGTCGGCCCGCTCCTACTGGCCACCCTGTGGGCGGGTTGCGACGGCGCGGGCCCCGCCGGAGTGGACGGCGAGCCCGGGGTGGCCCTCCACCTGGTGGCCCGGGCCGAGTCCCCGGCCCGCCTCCCCTCCGCGCTCCGGCCCTCGACGCTCCTGGTGGAGGTCCGGACCACCGGCGGGGCCCTGGTTCGGGACACCACGGTCCAGGTCGAGGCCGGCCAGGAGCTCGAGCTGGCCGTCCCGGTCACCACGGTCTCCGAGAGCCAGGAGTTCCTGGTCCAGCTCTTCCTACGGAGCGGAACCCAGGTGGAGGTCTACCGCTCGGAGCGGACCCCTGTCCTGGCGACGGACCCCGAAGTGCCCGGAGACCCCACCGAAGTGCTCCTCCTGTACAGCGGCCCCGGGGCCGGCGCGGATCACCTGGCCATCGTGCCGGCGGTGTCTTCGGTCCTTCTGGGGCAGACCACGACACTGGAGGCCCGGGCCTTCTCGGCGACGGGGGACGACCAGGGCGTCGTGCCGGTGGAGTGGACCTCCCTGAATCCGAACGTCCTCGAGCTCACCGACCCCGAAGCCGGGGTCTGGCAGGCCCGGGACAGCCGGGGCGTCGCCAGGGTGACGGCCTCCCTGGAGCCCATGGGCTTCGTGGACACAGCGACGGTCTACGTGAATCCGCCGCCGGGAGATCTCCGCCAGGCCGGCGGCAACAACCAGGAAGGCAAGGCCGGTGGACGCCTGGCCGACCCGGTACGGGTGCGGGTGCTCGGCACGGACGGGCTCCCCCTGGCCGGCGCGGAAGTGGCATTCCAGCCGAGCTCCGGCGGGCAGGTCACCCCGGCGGTCGCCGTCACCGGGAGCGACGGCCGGGCCGAAGCGGAATGGACGCTGGGCCCCACGCTCGGGGACCAGACCCTGGGAGCGTCGGTGGTCACCGACCCGTCCCTGACCACGTCGTTCACGGCGGACGCCACCGCCGCCGCCCTGGCCTCCCTCTCGGTCACCCCGACCCAGGTCACCCTGGACGCCGTCGGCGCCACGCAGCAGGTCGAGGTCTCGGGACGGGACATCTTCGACAACGAGGTGACGCCCACCGGGGTGTCATGGTCGTCCTCCGACGCCGACGTGGCGACGGTGTCGTCCGGCGGCCGGATCACCGCAGTGGCCAACGGCCAGGCGAGCATCCGGGCGACCGCCGAGGGGGTCACCTCTCCGCCGGTCCAGGTGACGGTGAGCCAGGTGCCGGTTGCGGCGCGGATCCAGCCCGCCTCCGGCTGGACCCTCTCTCTCGGGGACACGCTGGCCTTCGAGGGCATCGCCCTGGACCGCCTCGACCGGACCATCCCCGGAGCCGCCTTCCAGTGGTCCTCCAACAACACCGGCGTCCTCACGATCAACTCGAGCGGGCAGGCCGTCGGGCGCGGGCTGGGCCAGGCGACGGTGACCGCCACGCTCTCGGGCGCCACCTCCATCACCGCCACGGCGACGGGCACGGTGGGGCCGGCGGGGCTCCACACCCTGGTGGTGACCCCCGGGAGCGTCACCTTCGACGCACTGACCGCAACACGGGAGCTCTCGGTGGTGGGTCGGGACCGGTTCGGCAATCCCGTGGAGCTGGAAGGGGTGTCCTGGACCTCGGGCGACACCGACGTGGCCCGTGTGTCGGCGACGGGCGTGGTCCGGGCGATCGGGAACGGCTCGACCACGGTAACGGCCGCCTCGGAGGACGTGGTCTCCAATCCCGTCCAGATCGTGGTGGACCAGGTGCCCGTGGAGATCGCCATCGATCCCGGACCGGGGTGGGAGGTGGCCCGGGGCGAGGAGATCGGCTTCACCGCGACGGCGCTGGACCGTCTGGACAACCCCCTGGCCGGCGCCACGTTCGAATGGTCCTCGTCGAGCACGGGGATCCTGGAGATCGACGAAGACGGCGACGCCCGGGGCGTCACTCCAGGTCCGGTCACGGTGACGGCGAGGCTGTCCGGCGCCTCCTTGTCGGGGACGTCGGCCGGGAACGTGGTCCACGGGGCGGTCGTCGACCTGATCGTCGCTCCGGACGTGGTGGACCTGGATGCCATCGAGGCCACCCGGCAGCTGTCCGTGGAGGGCCGGGACCGCTTCGGCAACGTGGTGCCGGTGCAGGGCGTCTCGTGGAGCTCATCCCAGACCAGCGTGGCCACGGTGTCGGCGGGAGGCCTCGTGACGGCAACGGGGAACGGCTCGGCCGACATCCGGGCCTCGGTGGACGGCGTCACGTCGAACCGGGCGGAGGTACGGGTCGAGCAGGTCCCGGTAGGGATCAGCATCTCGCCCGCGTCGGGGTGGGTGATCTTCGACCGCCAACGGCTGCAGTTCACGGCCGTGGTGTTCGACCGCCTGGGGAACGCCATCCCGGATCCGCATATCCATTGGGACTCGTCGGACACCGACATCCTCTCCATCGGCCGCCACAGCGGGGATGCCGTGGGACGGGGTCCGGGTGTGGTCACCGTCACGGTGGAGCTCGCCGACAACGAGGCCATCCGGGCCAGCTCGACGGGGGTCGTGCGCGAATGAGGCCCGGTGCCCCGGGGGCCCGGCGTGCATCCCCGTGACCGACACACTACCCTATCCCCGTGCGCGGCGGGACCGGACGTCGGCCCGCCGGGAACACCCGTCGCAGAATCCAGGAGACCCGTCATGCCGTCCCTTCCCCACCCGTCCACCTCCCCGGTCGCCGTCTCGGCGCCCCTCCCGGCCCGCGCCGCCCGGCTCGTCCTCGCGGGCCTGACCGCCTCGCTGCTGACCCTCGCCGTGGCCGCCCCCGCCGTCGCCCAGCTCGAGCGGGTCCAGCCCCGGCCGGACGCCGTGGAGACACGGCAGTACGACGGGCTCGCCGAAGGCCCCTACGAGACCCTCCTGATCCGGGACGTGATGGTGCTTCCCGGGCACGGAGGGCCGGGCCAGGGGCCCATGGACATCCTCATCCGCGGCAACACCATCGAGAGCGTCCGGGCCCACAACCCGGACCGCCCGGTCGACGCCGACCGGGTCATCGAAGGGGGGGACGGGATCTACGTGATGCCGGGTCTCATGAACCTCCACCTGCACCTGCGGGAAGAGGCCCTGCCCCTGGACTACATCTTCTACATGCAGCTCGCCACGGGGGTGACCAGCATCGGTCCCGCCGAGGAGGGCCGGGTCCGGGACATCCTCCAGGCGGAGCGGGACAACGAGATCCTCGCACCCCGCCTCTTCCCCCTGTACGGCTGGGGCAGCGGAACCGACTACACGCCGGAGCAGCTCCGGGACACCACCCTGGCGCCAGAGATCGCCCGGGCCATGATCGCCAGCGGGGTGCGGCAGGTCTACATCAACAACCTGACGTCGAACCCCGACCTGTTCGGTGCCGCGGCCCGGGCCATCGAGGCGGCGGGCGGCGTCACGGCGGTCCACATCCAGCCGTCCAACACGTCGGTGCTCAACGCTATGGACGCCGCACGTGAGGGCGTGAGCATGATCGTCCACCACTACGGCTACGCCGAGTCGGCGGTGCCCCGGGGCGTCCAGAACTTCCCGGCGGACTACCGCTACCAGGACGAGAACATCCGCTTCCGGGAGGCGGCCCGGGTCTGGCACGAGGTGGGCACCAACCCCGAGAGCCGGCACTTCCTCCTGAACACGCTGGTGGACTCCCTGGTGCACTTCGGCGTGGTCATGCAGCCGAACCGGGCCACGTACGAGGCCAACCGGAACATCATGGCGGCCCAGGGCTGGCCCTGGCACGAGAAATACACCCACCAGGCGCTGTGGGACTGGCACCTCCCCAACCCCCACAACCACGCGTCCTTCCAGTACGACTGGACGTCAATGGACGAGTTCTACTGGACGTACATGTACGACCTGTGGGCCAAGATGATCTTCGAGTTCAACAAGCGGGGCGGCACCGTCGTGTACGGCACCGACGACAACTACCAGTGGTCCACCGGCGGCTTCGGCAACATCCGGGAGCTCCAGCTCGTGCTGGAGTCCGGGATGCATCCGCTGGAGGTCCTGAAGACGGCGCAGCTCAACAGCGCGAAGTTCCTCATGGAGCCCAACCTCGGGATGGTGGAGGAGGGCTACGTGGCGGACCTCCTGGTGGTGGACGGCAACCCGGCCTGGGACTTCAAGACGCTCTATCCGTTCGGGACCATCCGCATGGATGCGGAGACCGAGGAGATGTACCGGACCCGGGGCATCCTCCACACGATCAAGGACGGGATCGTGATCGAGAACGACCGGGTCATGCAGGAGGTGGAGCGCATCGTGGCCGAGTCCAAGCGGGGCGTGACCACGGACATCGTGACCGAGCCCTTCGTGACTCCGGGCACCCGCCCGGTGGGCGGTGGCGCGGGGGGGTCCGGCGGCAACCGGTGAAGCAGAGCCTCCGAGGCCGCCCGGAGATGCCGGGGGCCTCGGGGGCCGTGGGACGACCGAAGCGATCGGGAGCGGGACACCCGGGGGGGCGGAGACCGGGACCACGAGGGGGGGAGGGGTGGATGGAAGAGTCGCGAGCGATCCGCAGACTGGGGGCCTATCGTGAGGTGCCCGCGCCGGAGGCGCTGGGTCCCTGGGCGGAGACGGCCTGGTCCTGTGCCCGGCGGCCGCACACACCACCACTCCCCGGACGGGGCCACCGCATCCTCCCCCACGAGGGGGTGAACCTCCTCGTGGCCTGGCGGGCCGGGCTCCGGGGCCGGGTCTGCGCCGCCGACGTGGTGATCCAGGGCTCGCCGACCGGGCCGTCGACGTCGTGACCGCCCAGGGGCGGCGGGGCCGGGCGCTCCGGGCTCGACTCCAGGCCGCACTGCACGCCGGGCGGCCTGGGGATGGGGCGTCCTCCTGGCCCTTCCGGAGGTCGCGGGCGACCTCGTACGCGCTCCGCCGCCGACCGGCGGAGGCTGACCCCCCGAGACCGACCCCGGCCGGCCCGCTGCTTCGGTCGGGCACGCCGTTTGCATTCGTTGGGGTTCCGTCGGTTTCCCCCATCGAAGGAGCGGTTGATGACGGCAAGCCAGGCCGAAGCCCAGACCGATCACGGATCCCTTCCCACCGCCCTGGACCCCGGGGCGGTGGGAAGGATCGCACGACGCGTGCTGATCTCCCCCCTCATCCTGGCCGCGCTCCTGTCGCTGGCGTACCTGACCTGGCACATGCGCGTGGAGCTGGTGGTCCTGTTCTCCGCTCTTCTCTTCGGCGTGTCGCTGCATGCCGCCGCCCGATGGCTCACGGAGAAGACCGGCCTGGGGCACCGGACGGCGGTCCTGGCCTGGACCGCGGCGGTCTTCGCCCTCCTCGGGGGGTTCTTCGTCCTTACGCAGCAGCGGCTGACCAGCCAGTACGGTGAGCTGGGGGAGCGGCTCCCCGACGCGCTGGAAGTGGCGGAGGACCGCCTGGAGGGGATCCCCGTCGTCGGCACCGTGGGGACCCAGCTCCGGGAGTTCCGGGAGAGCTTGACCCGGGACGAGGGGGCGCCGTCCGAGGGCGGCGGGCAGGCGTCGGGGGAATCCGGGGAAGAGGACGCGGGCTCCTCCCGGTCCATGCAGGTCGTCCAGATCACCCTCCTGAGCCTGGGTCGGGTGGGCCTGGTCATCATCCTCGCCTTCTACATGGCCTTCGACGGGCGGCGCTACGTCCGGAGCCTCCTCATGCTCTTCCCCCGGGAGCGTCGCGACGTGGGGGATGAGCTCGTGCGGGGTCTGGGCAGAGCCCTTCCCCAGTGGCTGCTGGGCCGGCTGAGCTCCATGGCGGTGGTGGCGATGCTCACCGCGCCCGGCCTCATGCTGTTGGGGATCCCGTTGGCCTTCGTCCTGGCGCTCATCGCCGGTCTCTTCTCCTTCGTTCCGGTGCTGGGCCCCATCGCCTCCGTCGTTCCGGCGGTGCTCATCACCCTGGAGGCCGCCCCGGACAAGCTGCTCTGGGTTCTGGGTCTGTACGGGCTCGTCCAGATCCTGGAGAGCTGGGTCATCACCCCGCGCATCCAGGATCGGATGGCCGACGTGCCCCCCGTCCTCCTCCTCTCCGCCCAGTTCATCCTGGGCGCTCTGGTGGGCACGGTCGGGGTGATGTTCTCCACGCCGGTCGCGCTCGCGGGCCTGGTGGCCGTGCAGGTGCTCTACCTGCGACGCGGTCTGGGCGAGCCGGTCCGGCTGTCGGGGGAGCCGGAGGGAGAGGCCGCCTGACGGCCCCCCACGGCGCCTGCGGTCACCCGTAGGCGATCAACGCGAGGAGAAGGAGGGACGCCGCGGCCAGGGTCATGCCGGACCTCTCGGACCGGAAGGCAGAGACCAGGGCGAGCACGACGGTCAGAAGGACCAGGGCCCCGGCTCCCATCACGGCGCCGGCCCACGCCGCCGAGGGGCCGGCCCCGGCTACCGCTCCGACACCGGCGCCGACCAGGCCCCCTGCCACGATTCCCGCCACGAGCAGGCCCATCCAGCGCCAGAACCCGCGGTGCCGCAGCCGCCAGGCGACGACCACGAGGGCGAGGGGGATCGCCAGCGCGGGAACAAGGGGCCAACCGGCCACCTCCGCGAGGTCGTGGAGGACGACTCCTTCCACCGTGGACCTGAGGGTGAGGAGCCCCACCATCGCCACCAGCCCCGAGACACCTCCCACCACGAGCGCGGCGAGGATGCGGGCAGTGGTCCGTGCCAGGGACCGAGGACGGCGTCGCGTCTGTTCATTCCCTTCCTCCCCGTCGAGTACGGGCGCGCCCCAGGAGATCACAGGCCGATGATCCGGTAGCGAGCCTTCGCCCACTGGTACACGGCGTAGCAGATCAGCCCTACGCCGACGGTGCCCAGGAGCCAGGGCATGCCCACGAGGAGCTCGAGCGCTCCCCCGGTACCCTGGGCGTCCGAGGCGTCGCGAGTCAGCGCCGCGTGGATCATGGAGCCGCCGACGATGCCGAACACGACGCCTCGGGCCGTGAGGCCGATGCGACTCACCGCCAGCACCCAGCGGCCGCGGGCGGGGCCCAGGTCGAACCGTCGGATGCCTTTGCGGAACCGATCCGTGTAGGCCTTCCAGATCTGCCACAGCCCCCGGCCGATGATGGCCACGCCGCCGGCCCCCACCAGCCAGACACCCCAACCGTGGGCCAGGAGGCCCTGGGTCTGCTGGTTCGAGGACGATCCGCCACCACCCGATCCCGTGAGGATCGAGATGCCGTACCAGGTCAGGAATCCGTACAAGACGGCGCTCAGGAGGTAGAACACCCGCCGCGCCCAGCGCTTCCCCTCGGAATCCCGCTCATCCCCCTCCGGGTCCGCCACGGCCTGGACCAGACGCCAGACGACGTAGGCCCCGAGGCCGACGGTGACGAGGGTCAGGGCCACGGTGCCGAAGGGTCCGGAGGCGATCTCCCGGAGCGCCTCACGGGTCCCGCTCACATCTCCTCCGCTCCCGACGGCCTGCTGGACGGCGAGCCCGCCGATCACGGCGTAGACCACCCCCTTGGCCGCATATCCGACGCGCGCGGCGAGTTCGACGCCGTCCGAGAGCCTCTCGGTCGGGACGGCGGCGTCGTTCGATCGGGGGGCGGACAGTGTACCAGACGCGACGTCCATAGGTCTCCCGGGGAGGAAATGCGGGTTGTCGGGGGCCTTCCATCATCAGAAGAGCAACGCCCATGCCAGTACGGGCGGTGCCCGGGACTCCGGCGCGAGGGGGTTCCACGTCCCGGATTCCGGGCCTTCCGTCGGTGTACGCCACACCCCGTGTCGTTCGCGGCACTCAGACCTGAACGATGGTCGGGAAAGGCGCCACTCGGCGTCGCCAAGGCCCGGGAGACCGAGGACGTCCGGGGGTCCGTCATCCGGCGCGCCGGTACGGCAGCGTTCTTGCTTCTTCTTCACTCATCCAGCGGAGCCCGGCCGGTGCGCCGGAGGTCACGCCTGCCCACCTCGTACAAGGACCCCTGATGGAGATCTTCCGACCCGGCCCGAACGTCTGGCTCCAGGACCTTCTCGGGCCCGGCTGGCAAGGATTCATGGAGACCGTGTCCGCCCTCGGCTCCGTCTGGGGCATTCTCCTGGTGTCCGGGATCGCCCTCTGGCTCTGGGGGCGTCGGGCGCTCTACGCCGTACTGGTGGTGGTGGTGGTCGAGGCCGTCGCCAAGAAGGTGCTGGCCACCGCGTTCTACGTGGACCGGCCCCCGGGGAACGAAATCGTCCGCTACCGCGTGGTGGAGGGTGTCAGCTCGTTCCCAAGCGGCCACGTGAGCACGGCCACGACCCTGTGGGCGGCCCTCGGCTTCCTCGGTCGGATGCCCATCTGGGTGGCCGGGGTCGTGGGGGCCGCGGTGGCCATCGCCCGCCTCTACCTGGGCGTTCATTGGCTCACGGACGTGGTGGCCGGCATCCTTCTGGGCCTCGCCATGGCGTGGGTGGGCATCCGGGGCTTCGGGGGCCTGGCCGATCGGCTCGACCGTATCCCGGCGCGGGCGTGGGCCGGCGTGGGCGCCGCGGCCATCGCCTTCGCCGCGATCCGGGTCGGATTCCTGATGGGTGACGACCCCTTCTCCTGGAACGCCACCGGCTTCCTGGCCGGCGCCGGCCTGACCCTCCCGGCCGAACGCCGGTTCGGGACGCCTCCGGACGGAAGCCTGGACCGCGTTGCCGGGCTCCGGCGGCTCGCCGTGGGCGGGGCCGGGATCGTGCCGTTCTTCCTGGGCGCCCGTGCCTGGGAAGCGCCGGTGGAGATCCTGGGCCTCACCGCCTTCCTGGCCACCCTCTGGTGCTTCCTGGGCGCGCCCCTGGTCGTCGCCCGATGGCCCGGCGCGTTCGGCGGGCCGGCGAAGTCCCCGCCCCGTCAAAGGGATGCGGGCGGCGCGCTGCCCGCGGGCTCCGCCGAGCCGGAAGCGTCCCATGGCTGATCATCCACGCGGAGAGTCGTGGATGGGGTCGGCCCTGACCGGGGGCGGGGTCGCGGCCACGGTCTTCCTCCTGGTCGCCGTGGGGGTGGGCACGGTGGGAGATCGGCAGGCGATCAATCTCCTGGAGGCGGCGCTCCCGACCATCCGCTTCCTCTGCTCCTCCGCCATCGGCGCCGCGGCTACGGTCCTGGCCCTCATGGTCACCCTCGTGGGCCTGAGCAAGCGATTGGAGTCGCTCGTACACCCGGCCTACTTCGCGCGAATCGAGCGCATCGGCACCCTGTGTGTCTCCGTCATGGTCACCGGGGTCGGCCTCCTGCTCCTCCTCACGGTGCCCCTCTCGGAGAGCGAGCAGTTCGTCGAGTGGTACAACGCCATCTACTATGCCATCCTGGTCGCCGCGTCCCTGCTGGGCGGGGGGCTGGTCGCCATGACGATGGCGCTGCGGAAGGCGGTCCTCGCGATCATCGCGGCCGTGCACCCCGAGCAGGAGAGCCGGGCGATCGTGGACGAACCGACCGGAGACTGAGTTCGGGGGACCCGGTGGGGGTCGAGCGTGTGGCCGAGCCCTCCGGGGCCGGGTCGGCGATGAGGTCGCCGTGGCGTGTCGATGGTCGATGCGGTCGGGAGCGCCGCCTCGCGACCTCCGGCCTCACACCTCGCGGCTGACCAGTGACGCGGCCTTCGCCGCCATCCGCTTCCACCAGGGCCGATGCAGCCAGTCCGCGTCGGACGCCACCAACTCGCAACCTTCCTTGTCCCGCTCGAAGTCCCGGGACAGCTCGGCGTTCAACGCGCGGTCCAGGACCAGCAGGGCGACCTCGTCGTCCTTGACCGCCGAGCGGTGGTTCAGGTTGGCAGAGCCGATGCAGGACAGGATGTCGTCCACCAGGACGATCTTGGCGTGGATCATCGTGGGCTGGTAACGCCAGATCCGGACACCGGCCTCCAGGAGCTCCGGGTAGCGGGCCTCCCCGGCCAGCCGGGACACCCGGTGGTCGATGTGGGGGCCGGGGTGGATGACGTCCACCTCCACGCCGCGGTCCACCGCATCCCGCATGAGCGAGACGACCTCGTCCTCCGGGACGAAGTACCCGGTGGTGATGCGGACCGAGCGACGCGCGGCGCAGACCAGCGCACGGACCAGGGTCTGGGTGGTCGACCAGCGGCCCGCGGCGGTGCTGGCCACGGTCTGGATGGCGGCGGTCCCGCGGGGGGCGCCCAGGTCGCGGTCGTCCCCCTCGCAGGAGGGGAGGAGGCGGGCCGGTTCCTTCCCCCCGTTCCGGGAGGCGAGCCAATGTTCCAGGAAGACGCCCCGGAGGCTGGACACTGCCGGACCCCGGATCCTGAAATGGGTCTCCCGCCACTCGTCGGGGTTCCGGGCATCCCCCTCCCACTCCTCGGCGACCCCGACGCCACCGGTGAAGCCCACACGTCCGTCACAGACGAGGATCTTGCGGTGGGTCCGATGGTCGAGCTCCCAGAACCGCCAGCTCTGGAGCGATCCGAACTCCCGGACGCGCACGTCGGCCCTGCCGAGGGTCTCGCGCACGTCGTCGGGCATCGGCAAGCAGCCGGCGGCGTCCAGGAGGACGCGCACCTCGACCCCCCGGTCCGCGGCCCGCGCAAGGGCGTCGGCCATGCGATGCGCGATCTCGCCGGACCAGTAGACGAAGGTCTCGAACTCGATGCTGGTGGCGGCCTCGTCGATGGCGTCCAGCATGGCCGGAAAGATCTCCACCCCGTTCCGGAGGGGTTCCACCGAATGCCCGTCGACGAAAGGCGCGCCGAGGGCCTCGTGCAGGATCGTACGGAATCGAGCGGCCTCGGCGTCCGGCGAACCCACCTGTTCGTGCCTGGAATCCGCGGCATCCCGCCGCCCCGCCGGCCGCATCGTGCGATCCGGGCCGGCGGGAACGACGGAATCGAACGACGGCATATCAGAAGAAGAAGGCGATCACGGCGAGCACGAGGAAGACCACGAAGGCCCACTTCGCCAAGGTCGCAGAGGTACCTGCGATCCCACCGAAGCCGAGAACTGCGGCGATGAGGGCGATGACGATGAACACGACTGCGAGTCCCAACATGGGATGCCTTCCTTCAGGAGTGAGGAACGGTTCCGGCCGGAACAGGCGTCCCCTGCGGGATCCCTGCACCGCGTCCGGTCGATGCCAGGAGGTGCAAAGGACATGCCTCCCGGTTCTCAGCCCCCCTCGGGATCCCGACCCAGCGCCGCGGCGGCCACCGCCTCCACCAGCGCGTCCGGCGGACCCACGAGGAGGTCGTACAGGTCGATCGTGAGGATCAGGCGGGCGTCCCGGGCCCCATCCCCGTCCACGTCCCTCCAGACCGGGCCGGCCTTCACCCAGGGTGTCAGGTGAAGGAGCGCCCCGAAGCCGGCGTCCTGGCCGTCGCTCGGCGAGGTCCACAGGAAGCTGGCCCCCACGTACCACCGCCGGTCGTTGATGTATCGCAGCGCGCCCACCACCTCCACGGCCGCCATCTCGTCGCGCTCTCCCAGGTCCCACGCCACCTCGGCGACCACCATGGGCCGTAGCAGGATCATCTGCGCCCAAGGGGGCTCCAGCGCCTCCCGGCTCCCCAGCCAGCTCACGGCCTCGTTGACCGCAAGCTCCCAGGGCCAGGGCGTCATCCCCCGCTCGTTGAACACCTCCCAGCGTTCCACCCGGGCCCACAGCTCCGCCTCGGTGGCCACCCGGGCGCCCGTGGCGAGGCGCTCCGTGTACCGCCAGGCGTTGATCGAGGCCCAGCACACGCTCCGGACCTGATCCGTGGACCACGTGGGATCCACGGCGGCCTCCTGGTTCAGGAGGGTGACCGCTCCGGTGACGGGATTCTGCTCCACCCGGAACACCACCGAGCCGCCCACACCTCCCGCCAGCACCGACTCCACCGAGTTTTCCACCGCGTCCACCATCCCGTCGATCTCCCGGCGGAGCCGCACGTACGGATGGTCCTGCGGGGCGCCCGGGAAGAACACGCTGTCCGCCGCCACCAGGGTCTGGATGCGGCGGGCCGACCCCAGCCAGTCGCCGCGGCCTTCCACGGGCTCCAGCTCCCGGGTGAGGGCCGGGGGATGCCGGGCCGACCACCACGGCGTGGTGGCGAACGCCGTCCCGGTGGCCGCCTCGTCGACCAGGTTCGCGAGGCAGATCTGCTCCACCGGCGTCTGGGCCGCGCTTCCGGCAGCGGTAAAGGCCTGAAGGAGGACCGCGCCGATGCCGCCGGCGACGCCTCGCCGGCGCCACGGACCGGAAGGGCCCACCCTCTCGAGCCCCACGCCCGTCCCGGTGCCTGCCTCAAAGCCAGCCATCGAACTCGTTGAACAGGTCGGCGCAGGCCGCCCGTGCCCGCTTCACGATCCGGTAGAGGTTGAGCAGCCCCATCGCCACGTCGTCGAGGTTCCGTCCGTCGGCGGCCTGGCGCAGCTGGTCCAGCTCCCGCACGAAGGCCGTCGCCTGATCGCCGCAGTCCCCCAGGTCCAGCTCCGGGAAATCCGCCAGGCGGCCGTGCCACTCCACCTCGGGGACGCTCCAGGCGCCCAGGAGACCGCGGAGGATGGGCACGTGGACGTTGGGGTGCGCCAGGTGGTGATGGAGCCCGTGGACGTTGATCTGATGGAGGTGGCTCAGCTCGATGTCGAAGTAGCCGGTCCCCCACCCGGTGGGCGCGAAGGGCTGCCACCAGGTGAGCGGGTCCCACCGGTTGTGGATGTTGAAGAAGAAGCCGACGAAGGGGGCATCGCCGTCCGGCGTCGGCCCGGCGGTCACGGGCCGCACCACGGACCGGTACGGGTTGATGTCCACGAGCTGCGAAGGCCCCAGCCGGCTCACGTTGGACACCTGGAAGACGCAGTGGAAGCGGAACTGGTCCGCGGCCACGACCTCGCCGCCGTCGACCGCCTGGCCGCTGCCCAGGAGGTGGAGGACGTCGTGGAGCACGATCGTCCCGAGGGAGTGCCCCAGGATCGAGACCTGGGCCCCGGGATGCTCGGCCAGGTGCTCGTTGATGGCCGACACCACCTTGGCCAGGACCACGGCCCGGACCTCGTCCCGGATCAGGTCGATGCTCCGATAGCCGATCGGATCCAGGACGTGGGTCCAGATGTAGGAGCGCTCGTCCGCCGGAAGCGTCGCCTCCTGGAGGGCTGCGGAGATCCGGGGCAGCCGGGTACGGGATTCCTCCAGGAGCTTGTCGAGCCGCTCGGCCTCCCGGTCCCACCGGTCCAGCAGTCCCTCGAAGACGTGGTCGTAGTTGAGGGCCCGCAGGGAGACCTGGTCCTCGAGGGGTCCCCGATCCTGGATCGCGGGATAGGTCGCGGCGAGCCGACCCAGGTGCTCGACGTGGCTCGATGCCCAACCCGGGGAGTAGACGCCGGAACCGTGGAGGAGGATCAGAAGAGGTCTGGCCATCTCGCGCCTCCCTGGGGAGCGGAGCCGGTGGTCACGTGCGGGTATGGTACGCGCACGGGAACGGGAGGGCCAGCTTCCCGTCGGGCACGGTGGGCCTCAGGAGCGGACCGTGGCCCGGAAGGTCATTGAGGGGCGGTAGGGCGTGCCCAGGGACATCCACAACCGACTCATGTCCTCCACCGAGAGGGGCTCCGGGGAGACCAGGATCCGCTCGATTCCCGCCAGGACGCCGTCCAGGACCTGGGTGAGCCGGCCCGCCTCCATGAGCTCCGGCGGCACCGCGGACGGGTCGAGGGCGGCCACCTCCAGGCAGCGGACGCCCACCCCCAGGAGCAGTTCGGCGGCCAGGTCCTCGTGGGTGTGGGCCGACAGGAGGTAGTGGAGGTCCAGGGCGAGATCCGGTTCCCCATCGTCACCCACCCGCGCGAGCCTCGGCCGGGGTGCGGCCCGAGTGTCGAGACGGGGGACCACCCGGTAGCAGAAGAGGTTGAGGCCGGACCCTCCGCCCTCGGCCTCGATCCGGTCCGGGGGCAGCGTGCTCACCTCGGTACCCCGGAGGAGGCCCTCCAGCTCTTCGGCGGCCAGCGCTTCCCTGAGGATCGCCCGGAGGGCCGCGGTCACGGCCGCCGGGACCAGCCCGCCCGTCATGCCCGCCCCGGCGGCAGCCCCCGGGATCCGGGCCGGTGGGCGGCGTCGAGGGGGCGACGGAGGTGGGACATGGGTGACTCGCGAGCCGGAGGGTCCGAAGCGGTGCCCGTGCAAGGTCGGGAATGCGCCCATGCCCTCGCAAGCGTATCGACGACGCGCTCGCCGCCGGCCCCCGACGATCCGGCCCCCGGACGCCGGCTCCGGCCGAGCTTTCGACGGCCGTTCCGCGGGTCCATCCTCCCCCGGCCGTCCCGCCGGATCAGTCCTCCGACGGTGGCCCCACCCGCACGGGGATCTCGACCCAGACCGCCACCGGCTCGTCGTCGAGGACGGCGGGACGGAACCGGGCCACGGCGACCGCGGCCAGGAGGGCCCGGTCCAGGGCCGAGTCACCGGAACTCCGGGAGATGCGCGTGTCCCGCACGCCACCGGTCTCGCTCACGTTGACCCAGACCAGCGCCCGGCGGCCTTCCCACTGGCGATCCATGCCGTCGTCGGCCACCTGCTGCATCGCGGCCCGGATCTGATCCCCGTTCACGGGGACGGGCGCCTCGTCGACCCGGATGCCGGTCTCGCCCTCGGGCACGAGGAGGCAGCACCCCTCTTCCTCCTCCTGAGCCTGCAGGACGCCGGGGGCGAGCGCGAGGAGGGCCACGAGCGCGGGGAGGTACCGTCGGTGCATGGGGGTCCGGGCGGAGGGATGCGGTGTCGGCTGTGGTACGCCGGTACGGGTCGAAAAGGTCGCGGCGGTACTCGCGCCCGTCACAGCGCGGCGGTCAGGAGCTCGTCCAGATCCAGGTGCCCCGCGAAGGGCGGGAGCCGCTCGCCCAGGGGGAGTCGTCGGGCGACGTAGGCGAGCTGTCCCGCCGCGTTAGCGCGCCTCTCCGGCCTGTGGCGGGTACCCGTTGAGCGTGGTCCCCAGCTGCTCCAAAGAGGCCCGGGACCGCCCGGGGATCGCGTCCCAGCCTCCCAGCCACTCGGTGAGCTCCTTCATGAAG
>DATHRY010000368.1:0-17955 GCA_035464715.1 Longimicrobiales bacterium | reverse complement strand
ACGGGCATGCGCTCCGTCTCCTCTTCTTCTTCTTCGGGTTCCTCGGGGCGGGTGAGGTCGTCCGCGGTGGCCACCAGGTTCAGCAGCTCGATCCCCTCCAGCTCCGGCGTTCCCTCGCCTGTGGGGGCCACGCGGACCGAGGGCGGACCGGCGACCCCCGAATAGAGGAAGAGGAGCACCAGGTGGGCCAGCGTCGAAAGGCCCAGTCCCCACACCCACGGACGCCGATCCCGGGATCGGGGCTCGGGCGCGTGACGATCCTCGGGATCCGAAGGGGTGGGCAGGCCGGACATGATGTGTAGGTAACCGCCGGAGGGGGGGCGGTTCCGCGGCTCGCTCAGCCGACCGGAAGCGCGGAGAGGCGCTCCGCCGCCTCGGTGAGGCGCGCCTCCGGAACGGTGAGGGCGACGCGGAAGAATCCCGTTCCTCCCGCGCCCAGGGCCGAGCCCGGAAGCACCACGACCCCCGCCTCCTCCAGCGCCGTCCGCGCGAAGGCGTCCCCGTCGACCCCGGGGGGCAGCGGGATCCACAGGTACATGGTGGCCCGGGGAGCCGTGACCTCGAACCCCGCATTCGAGAAGGCCGCCACCGCGGCGTCCCGACGGGCCCGGAACACCTCGAGGTTCCCGGGAACCCAGTCGTCGTAGCTCTCCAGGGCCCCGACACCCCCGGCCTGCACCGCCTTGAAGACCCCCGTGTCGACGAAGGTCTTCACCCGGGACAGCGCGCCGATCAGCCCCGGGTTCCCCACGGCCCAGCCCAGCCGCCACCCGGTCATGTTGTAGGTCTTGGAGAACGAGTGGAACTCGACGGCGACGTCCTCGGCCCCCGGGATCTCCAGGATCGACGGCGGGCGGTATCCGTCGAAGGCCACCTCGGAGTAGGCGTGGTCGTGCACCAGGACGGCACCGCGCTCCCGGCAGAAGGCGACCGCGTCCTCCAGGTACGCCCGGGGGGCGCTGGCCGTGGTGGGGTTGTTCGGGTAATTCAGAATCACCATTCGCGTTCTGTCCCGGATGCCGGCCGGAAGCTCGCGCAGCGGGATCAGGAAGTCGTGCTCGGGCCGCAGCGGCACCGCATGGGCCTCGGCCCCGGCCAGGACCACGCCGCCCCGGTACGCCTGGTACCCCGGATCCGGGATGACCGCCACGTCTCCGGGATCAAGGACCGCCAGGGGGAGGTGGGCGATCCCCTCTTTCGAACCCAGCAAGGGGAGGAGGCCCTGGAACGGATCCACCCGGACGCCGAAGCGCTTCTCCATCCACCGGGCCACCGCCTCCCGGAAGGGGGGGTGCCCGAGCTGGAATGGGTATCGGGACATGGCCGGATCATCGAGGGCCACCCGGAGGGCCTCCACCGCAGCAGGGGGAGGCGCCAGGTCCGCGTCCCCGGCCCCGAGGTCGATGACGTCCACGCCTCGGGCCTCGAGGGCGCGACGGATCGCCGGAACCTCGGCCAGGGGATATCCAGGAAGGCGACCAAGCCGTTGGGAGACTTTCGCTTTGCTCACTCGGCCTCGACTGGATTCTCCACCGCGCTGACCCCTGGAATCTGAACCCGTACGACGTCCCCGTCCTTCAGGGGTCCGACACCCTCCGGGGATCCCGTCGTCAGGATGTCCCCCGGCTCGAGGGTCATGACCCCCGAGGCCCAGGCCAGCAGGACGGGGATGGAGAAGACCATGTCCGAGGCACGTCCGTGCTGGCGAAGCTCGCCGTTCACGTGGGTGGTCACTTCGAGGGTCTCCAGGCTGAGACCCCGATCCCGGAGCGCCTCGACCGCTACCGGGGGACCCACCGGGCAGAAGGTGTCGAAGCCCTTGGCCCGGGTCCATTGGGGGTCGCTCCGCTGCAGATCCCTGGCGGTGACGTCGTTCAGGGCCAGGACGTGGGTGATGGCGTCCCGGGCCTCGTCCTCGGAGGCGAGCCGGAGCCTTCTCCCCACCACCACGGCGATCTCACCCTCGTGCTCCACCTGGTGGGAGATCCGGGGGAGCACGATGGGCGCACCGGGCGGGAGGAGCGCGGAAGGGGGCTTGAGGAAGAGGAGGGGCTCTTCGGGGACGGCGTTCCCCAACTCCCGGGCATGGGCCATGTAATTCCGGCCCACACAGACGATCTTGGACGGCCGCGGAAGCGGCAGCTCGAAGCCGACGGCCAAAGAAGCGGTCCGGATCAGGACCGGGAGGTGCGTCCGTGGAGCGTCGTGCCGACCAGCGCCCCGAGGGCGGCGATCGCAAGCAGCCCGGCGATGACCGCCCACCAGAAGCCGACGTCGCTCTGGCCCGCGTCCCAGCCCGCCGTGGAGGTCCGGAATGCGCCGTAGGCGAGCCCCAGCCAGACGATGCCCACGAGGTACCCGAAGATCCGATTCATGCGTGTCGAACGGTTGAGTGACCCACGGCTCCGACGTCCGTGACGGATGAAGATAGGAGCCCCCCGGGAACTGGGAAAGCGGCGACTGGCCACGTCCCGCGCGTACGGCCATCTTCAAGCCATGAGCGACTACAAGCTGCCCGAGCTGCCCTCCGACGAGGATCTCGGGATCGAGGGCATGTCGGAAGAGGACCCGGCGGAGGACCAGGCACCACCCTCCCCCCGGGATTCCGCACAGAACCAGGGATCCGAACCGCCACCACCGGCCCGGGGGCCGGCCTGGCGAGGCCCCGTGACCCTGGCCCTCCTCCTGCTCACGGCGTGGGCGAGCTCGCCCGACCGGAGTGTCCCCCGCCCCGCTCCCGCAAACGCACCGGACACGGCCTTCTCGTCGGCTCGGGCCATGGCCACCGTCTCGGACATCGCCCGGATCCCCCGTCCCTCCGGCTCGCCGGAGCACGCCCGGGTACGGAATGTCCTCCTGAACCGACTTCAGGAGCTGGGCTTCGAGACCGAGGTCCAACGCCGCACCGGTGTGCGCACCGTGGGGGAATCGGGGCTGGCCGTCACGGTCCAGAACGTGGTGGCGCGGCTCGAGGGGAGCGAGTCCACCGGGGCCCTGCTCCTGTCCGCGCACTACGACTCCCACGTCCTGGCGCCCGGGGCCGGCGACGACGCCACGGGTGTCGCGGCGATCCTGGAGGTGCTCCGCTCGCTCCAGTCGGAGCTCCCCCTCCGCAACGACCTGGTGGTCCTCTTCTCGGACGGGGAGGAGCTCGGGTTGCAGGGTGCCAGAGCCTTCGCAGCCGATCACAGGTGGATGCAGGACCTGAAGGTCGTCCTGAACGTCGAGATGCGAGGCTCCGGCGGACCGAGCCTGATGTTCCAGACCGGGGAGGACAACGGCTGGATCGTCCAGCAGATGGCCGAGGTGGATCCCAGCCCGGTGGCGAACAGCATCTTCGTCGACATCTACCGTCGACTGCCGAACGACACGGACTTCACCGTCTTCCTCGACGCCGGCCTGCAGGGGCTCAACTTCGCCGCCATCGGACAGCCCCGGAACTACCATCAGCCCACGGACACGCCGGCCAACCTGCGGGAAGGGACGGTCCAGCATCACGGGATCCGCCTTCAGGCGCTGACCCGTCGGCTCGGGGGGGCGGACCTGACGTCGGTGGACGGTCCGGACCGGTCCTTCGTCCGCCTGCCCGGTCTGGGCCTCCTGGTCCTCCCCCGGGGTCTGGCCTGGCCCCTGACCGTGGCGGTGATCGCCGGCCTGCTCCTGGCGACCTTCCTCGCCACGCTTCGGGGCGCCCGAAGCCGAGGGATCGCCCTCGGGGCGTTCCTCTCGCTCGTGGCCATCGCCGGGTCGGCCCTGGGGGCCTGGGCCATGGTGCGCTGGACCGCCCCTCTGCACGAGGAGTTCGGAACCCTCCTCCACGCCTTCCACGACGAGGCTCCCTACCAGGTGGCGTTGGCGTGCCTCGCCTTCACCCTCACGGTGGGCCTGTTCGAGGGCGCCCGACGGTGGGTCCGACCCCTGGAGGCGACGCTGGGGGCCCTTCTCGTCCCGGTGTTGACCCTCCTCGGGGTGACGCTCATCGCCCAGGCAGGGGCCCTGAATCTCCAGCTCGCACTGGGCGGCCTCGTGGCCCTCGTCCTCCTCCTGGCGGTCACCGGGCTCCACCGCAGCCAGGGTTGGGTGGCCTGGGTCCTGACCCTGCTGGTTTCCCTCCCGGTCCTTGCGGTGCTCTTCCCCCTGGCCGACCTGATGGCGGTGGCGCTGGGAATGGGGGCGGCCCCCTTCCTCGGCGCGTTCTGGGCGCTCATCCTCCTCTTCCTGGTGCCCGCCCTGGAATGGATGGATCGGCCCAACCGGTGGTGGGCCGTCGGCACGGGGCTGGCGGGGACCGCCGTCGCCCTGGGCGTGGGTGTGCTCCAGGCGGACCCGGCGCCGGACCGGCCGGCCCCATCGACACTCATCTACGCCATGAACCGGGATACCGAAGGGCTCCCGATCTGGGCGCACTGGGTGACCAGCGCCGACGACGAGTCGCTGCCCTGGGCCGAGGCGACCGTGGGCGGCGCCTTCGTCGCCGACTCCGTGGGCCTCCTGGACGGTTTCGCGCTGCAGGACCGGACCTTTCTCATCCAGGACGCACCCCTCGCCGCCCTGCCCCCGCCCCGGATCGTCGTACTCCGGGATACGGTCATCGGCGGGCAGCGTCGGGTCCGGCTCGGGGTGTTGTCCCGGATCGGGGCCGAGGCGATCCGGATCACCGCGCCCGACGGCGTCTCGTTCCAGGGCATCGCCGGAACGCCGGAGGATGCGGCGGACCTGGAGGAGCTCAGCCCCTCGGTCCGGAGCCTGACCCATTGGGGGGCCACGGAGCCCGACCTCATCGTGGCCCTCGCGGGGTCGGCCTCCGGGCCCTGGGAGATGTCCGTGGAGGAGAGCCTCTATCGCCCACGGGAGGTCTTCCCCGGGGCCCGCTTCGAGCGGCCCCCGGAGTTGATGCCCGACGTGACCACGGGCAGTGATCGCATCCTGATCCGCACGCCGTACCGGGTCGGAAGTCGATCACTGTCCAGGCCATGGAGCGGACCTGGCGCGATCTCCACACCCACGACGGATACCTCGCGGGTGGGCGCCGTCGGCGATTCCCTGCTCGCGGACACCCTGACCCCGGACACCCTCGCTCCGGACTCGGTACGCCTCGCTCTCCCAGGTGCGGACACCCTCCCCAGGGACACGCTCCGCCTCGATCCTCCCGGGACGGACACGAGTGGCGTGAGCGGCCGTGACACCACGGCGCTGGACTCGACGGACTTCGACACGACAGGGGTGGACACGACGGACATCGACACCACGGCCGTCGACACCCTGGGAGTGGACACGATGGCGATCGACACCACGGCCGTGGGCCCAGCGGAACACGAAACGAACGTTCCAAGGACCCTCCCGATCGAACGGAGTCGTTGAACGATGGATGGCGCGACGCTGCTTCCCGAGTGGGATCAAGAACTGGCCGGCACCCGTGCGGTGTTGAGCCGGCTCGCCTTCGACCGCGCCGACTTCCGGCCCCACGAGCGCTCCTGGACGCTCGTGGAGCTCGCGACCCATGTCGCCAACCTCCCGATGTGGCTCCCGATGACCCTGCAATCCGAGGAGCTGGACCTCGCAGAGCCGCTCCCCTCGCCGCCCCTCCCGGAGAGTCGCGACGACCTCGTTGCCCGGTTCGACGCCAACGTCGCCCGCGCCCGGGCCGCCCTCGCTGCCGCGAGCGGCGAGGACCTGGGGGTACCGTGGACGCTCCGAAGAGGCACCGAGGTCTTCTTCACCGTCCCGAGGCTCGCCGTCGTCCGGACCATGATCCTGAACCACCTGATCCACCACCGGGGGCAGTTGACCGTCTATCTCCGGATGACCGGAACGCCCGTTCCGGGACTGTACGGTCCATCGGCCGACGAACTCGCGGCGGGCTGACGGAGACCAGCGGGAAACACTTGTTTTTGGCATCCTTCCTGCATATCTATCGGTCGGCTATCAGACATCTGGCGCCGTGCGCCGTTCCTTTCGCAGGAGAACCCACACATGCACCACGTCTTTTCACGACCCGTTCGCCTTCTCTCGGTCGCGGCCTTCGCCGGGCTCCTGGGAGGGTGCGCGCATGTCGGTCAGGACGATTTCCAGGCCGAGATGGACAGGATCCGCGGTGAGATCGAGGCCGGGGATCGCGCGAACGCGGCCCGGATCGACGAGGTCGACACGCGGGTAGCGGCCCTGGAGGAGCAGATGCAGACCCTCGAGTCTGCCCTGATCGAGATGGGCGACGAGTTCGACGCGACGGTGAGTCGTCTCGAGGCATCGCTTCGTTTCGCTACACCGGTTCACTTCGGTTTCGATGAGGCCGAGGTCCGGAACCAGGACATGGAGATCCTCCGGCGCTTCGCTTCGGTGGTGCAGGAGCACTATCCGGGCGCCATGATCACCGTCGAGGGCTTCACGGATCCCGCCGGCCCCGCCGAGTACAACCTCCGCCTCGGGAAGGAGCGCGCCGATGCGGTGCGTTCGGTCCTCGTCGGCGAGGGGCTGATGGACGGCAACGTCCGTTCGGTGAGCTATGGTGAGGACACCAGCCGCCTGGTCGTCCCTGGTGCCGCGCATGAGGATGCCGAGGCGTCGCTGAACCGGCGTGTCGTCCTCGTGGTGGACCATGCCCCGAGCTCGGGCATGACCAGCTGACACTTGACGTCACATCGGTGACGGGGGGTCCCCCCCCGGCGCCGGCGAAAGGAAGGCCCACGGGACCCCGAGCGGTTCCGTGGGCCTTCTTCGTTTCCTCGAAGGACGTCGGCCCTCAGCCGTAGAACGCGCCGACCCGGCGCCGGACCTCGTCCCAGGGGCCCTTGAGAAGAGGGGTCGGGGGGAGGGAATCCCTGAGGTAGGTCCCGTACCGCTTGCGGACGATGCGATCGTCCAGGACCACCACGGCACCCCGGTCCTCCCGGCTCCGGATGAGGCGGCCGAAGCCCTGCTTGAGGCGAAGCGCCGCAAGGGGGAGCATGTAGCCGTGGAAGGCGTCGCCCCCGCGACGCTCGAGCGCCTCGACCCGGGCGGCCGTCACCGGCTCCGTCGGCACACGGAAGGGGAGCCGCTGGATGACCAGGCCGCGGAGGGGGTCGCCGGGCACGTCCACCCCTTCCCAGAACGAGGACGTGCCCAGGAGGATGCCCCGCCCGTCCCCGGTGAAGCCCCCGAGGAGGGCGTGGCGATCCGATTCGCCCTGCACGAAGAGCGGCCATCGCTCCCCCACCCCGCCCGCCCGGAGCCCGTCCGCCACCTGCCGGAGCGCCCGGTGGGAGGTGAAGAGGACGAAGAGCCCTCCGTCGGTGTGCGCGGCGAGCTCCGCCACCACGCGAACCGTCGCGAGGTCCAGGCCGGCGGGATCGGCCTGGGCGTCCGGCAGGTCGGTCGGGACGACGAGGAGGCTCTGCCGGTCGAAGGCGAAGGGAGACGGAACCTGCCGTTCCACGACCTCGGGCGGGCGCTCCATCTCGGCGAGGCCGCCGGGATCCAGCCCGAGGCGGCCCCGCAGGAAGTCGAACCTGCGACGGGTCGTGAGCGTCGCCGAGGTCAGAACGGTGGTCTCGGCCCGGCTGAAGAGCGCGTCCCGGAGCACTTCGCCGAGCTCGATGGGGGCGGCGGCCAGGGTCAGGTTCCGGCGCCGTCCCCTGCCCCGGAGCTCGAGCCACCGCACGAGGCGCTCCTCCTGGTCACCGGGCTCGAGGACGAGACGCAAGGCGACCTCGGCGGCGCCCAGCCGGCGCTCACTCCCGCGCAGGTCCAGGAGGCGCCCCTCGACCTCCTCCGCCAGCCCCTCGTCGCCTTCCACCCGACGCCTCAGCTCGGCGATCTCCCGGGCCAGTCGTTGGAGGGCCCCCAGGAGGCCGTGCAGGCGCTCCCGGACCGCGTCGTCTTCCGCGGGCTCCGGGATGGTGTCCTCCCCGGACCCGATCCGCACCGCCTCTCCCGGGCGGGCCCCGTCCAGGACGGGCTCGAGGTGGTCGAGGAAGAGGCTCAGGTTCGCCCGGGCGTCCTCCACCGCCGGCCGGACCTTCTCTTCGATCCGGGTGCGGTGCTCCACGGCCCGACCCTCCTCGGCGGCGAGGCTGTCGGCCAGGGCGGTGAGCAGTCCCTTCCCCCTCCGATCCAGTCGCGCCAGGAGCCGGAAGAGGCCCCTGCGGCTGGCCTGCACCCCCAGGTGTGAGGTGGCCGCGTCCTCCACGTTGTGGGCCTCGTCCAGGATGACGTGGCGATACGCCGGGAGGACGGCGGACTGGGTCCAGTTCCGCGTCGCCCGCCGGACGGCCACGTCGGTGAACAGGAGGTGGTGGTTGACCACCAGGAGGCGCGCCGACGATGCCCGGCGCCTGGAGCGCTGGTAGAAGCAGGCCTGGAAGTGGGGACATCGGGCCCGGAGGCAGGCGTCCGGGTCGCTCTTCACCTCCTCCCATACCTCGTCGGACGGGGTGAAGGTCAGGTCCGTGAGGGAGCCGTCGTCGGTCTCCTGGATCCAGGACAGGAGGGACGAGAGCTCCTGCGAACGGTCCTCCTCGAAGAGGTCCGGCGCCCCTCGCCCCGCCAGGAGGGCCCGCCGGATGCTGACGTAGTTCCCCCTCCCCTTCACCAACGCCCAGGTGAGCTCCTGCCCGACGAGCTCCGCCACCAGGGGCAGGTCTTTCGTGACGAGCTGTTCCTGGAGGTTGATGGTGTTGGTGGAGATCACGGTGCGTTCCCTGTTCTCCAGCGCCCATCGGGCCGCCGGAATCAGGTAGGCCAACGACTTCCCGGTGCCGGTGCCCGCCTCCACCAGGGCCACGCCCCCCTGGTTGTAGCGCTCCGACACCACCCGGATCATCTCCCGCTGCCCGGGCCGGTCCTCGTAGCCGGGATGGGCACGGGCCAGGCCTCCCGAAGGCCCGACCAGGGTCTCCAGCTCCCCGGGATCCAGGGGCACGCGCACCCTGGGGGCCGGGGGCTCCACCACCACGTACAGCTCGGTGGCACCGTTGTCGGTGATGGCCGTGCCCAGTCCCGCGTCGAAGACCTGGGCGGCCACCGCCAGGTCGGCGTCGGAGGGCTCCAGGAGGCCCGAGGGATGGTTGTGGATGAGGACGGCCCCTTCCGGGGCATCCCGGGCCACCGCGAGGACGGCCGCCCGATTCCCCCGGGCCACCGCCCGCGGGCGGACCACGGACCGTTCGGGCGTCACCTCGGCGAGGAAGCAGACCTCTCGACCCCGGGCCCGCTCGATCTCTTCCCGGATGCGGGCCGCGGCCTCGGGGGCGAGGACCAGCGGTCGCGACCCCGGCGCGGGCCGGGGTGGGCGGACCTCGCTGGACTCCAGCCCGTCCAGCCCGACCAGGGCCTGGCCGGGGTCCAGGGGGGCGGGGCTCACGTTTTCAGCTGCTTCTTCTTCGCCGCGGGGAAGAGGACGTTGTTCAGGATCAGGCGGTAGCCCGGAGAGTTGGGGTGCAGGGCCAGGTCGGTCTGCGGGTCCCCGATCTGGTGCTCCGGATCCTCCGGGTCGTGGCCGCCGAAGTACGTGAACGTCCCCTCGCCATAGGGCCCGTGGATGTCCTTCGCCCACCCCGCCTCCTGGGCGAGGACCACGATGCCGGGCTTGAGCCGCTCTTCGTTGAAGGACGTGGTCAGGCCGTAGAAGTCCGGCAGCACGGCCTCGTGGTTCTGGGTGAGCATCGCCGGGACCGGATCGAACTTGGCGGAGAAGTCGAAGAGGGTGAACACGCCCAGCTCCTTCCTCCAGGCGGGGTTCACCTGGTGGGCGTCGATGTCGCTGAAGGCGCTCACCGTCGGGGAGATCTGCACCCGGGCATTCTCGAACGCCATGGCCCGGCTCCAGTCCATCTTCTCGTTGGCGTCGGGGTCCGGTGGGCTGCCGTCGGAATAGGCCGCGGCGATGTCGGTGGGGCCGGCGGCCAGCGCAAGCTCGAGGGTCTCGGTGGCCGAGCACATGGCGAAGAGGAACCCGCCCTGCTCGACGTAGTCCCGGATGGTGGTCGCCACGCCCTTCTTCAGGGCCGGCACCGAAGCGAAGCCCAGCTCCCGGGCCACGGCCTGGTTCCGGGCGACCTCGTCCTGGAGCCAGTCGGCCCCGGCGTACGTCAGGTAGAACTTCGAGTACTGCCCTGTGAAGTCCTCGTGGTGGAGGTGGAGCCAGTCGTAGTCCTCCAGCGACCCGCCCACGACGTCGGCGTCCCATATCTTCTCATAGGGGATCTGAGCGTACTCCAAGGCCATGGTGACGGCGTCGTCCCAGGGCGTGGAGTTCGGGGGCGTGTAGACGGCGATCCGCGGCGCCTTCTCCAGCGGCACGGCCTCCATGTTCCCCTCGGCGACGATCCCCCGGATGCGGGCCACCTCCGCGGCGCCCACCGGGATCACCCGGACGCCCCGGAGCGCCGCCTCGGCCCGGACGCCGTCCCGATCCGGAAGGAGGAAGGCCCCTCCCTGGAAGTTCAGCAGCCACTCGGCCCGCTCCCCCTGCTCCAGCACCCAGAACGTCAGCCCGTACGCCCGGAGGTGGTCCGTCTGCTCACGGTCCATGGGCACCAGGAGATGCTGGCCCGCCGCTGGAACCGCCGTCAGGAGAAGGGTCAGGACGATCAGGACTCCGCACCGCTGCTGCCTACCCATGTTCCGCTCCGGAATCTCTGAATCCTCGACCTTCGACGTTCTGGGCCCGGTCCCCGGACCGGATCCGCTGCAGCGCCCGGCGGGCCGCCGGCGCGACCGGGCTGTCCGGCCGGGCGAGGATGAGCTGCTCGAGCACGATCCGCGCCTCCTCCGGGCGTCCCTCGGCCACGTGGATCTCCGCCAGGGCAAGGGCCGCGTCCGGCACCTCCGGGGCCTCGGGGAAGCCGTCCAGGAGGGCCCCGTAGAAGTCGCCGGCCCGGGACCGTTCCCCGGCTGCGGAAGCCAGCTCCCCCGCCCAGGCCAACAGCGTGGGCCGGTCCCGGTCGGGCGCGTCCGGCAACGTCCCGGCCAGGAGCTCTGAGCCCTCGGACGGGCGCCCCTGGTGTGCCAGGGCCGCCGCCCGCGCCAAGGGAGCGGCAGACGCCGGCCCCACGCGGCTCAGGGAGGACAGGAGGTGCAACACCTCGGTGGCCCGGGACGGAGCCAGGGAGGACACCGCTTCCTGCAGCACCTCGGTCCCGCCGGCCACATCCTCCTCCGTGAACAGGAGATAGCCTTCCTCCAGCGCGCTCAGGGGCCCGCTCCCGCCCGCGGCCACGGCCCGGGCCTCGTCGATGCGCTCCCGACCCGCGAGTCCCGCCGCCACGGCGGCCCGGAGCTCGTCCCCCTCGGGGGCATCCGGGAACTCGGCCTCGAAGTCACGCAGCTGCCGCGAGAGCTGCTCCGGAGCGGCCGTGGAGGCCTGCACCCGGATGAGCTCGGCGAGGACCGTCCGACGCTCGACGGAGCCCGCGGGGAGACGGCGGGCGACCCGGTCCTGGGCGGCGGTGGCCCGGGCCGTGTCCCCGGCCTGGAGCGCCAGGGTGGCCATCTGCAGATCCAGGGCCGCACGATCCCGCTCGGGGACGGCGCGCCGGGCCTCCTCCAGCGCCCAGAGCGCCACTTCGGGCATGCCCTCCTCCTCGGCCTCGGTGGCGATCCGTCGCAGGAAGCCGGGTCGTTCCGACTGCGGGAAGGCGCCGTGGGCCTCCCGGGCCAACTCCAGCGCCTGCTCCTCCAGGCCGAAGTGGATCGCCACGTCCACCGCCGCCTCCCGTCGCTCCGGGGTGGCCATCGAACCGAGTCCCTCGAGGAGGGGAGGAGCCAGGGTGGATCCGTCGCCCTCCAGGCCGCGAATGCGGCGACGCGCCGCCGCCAGGTCGGCGTCCGGATCCGCAAGCGCCGCGCCCCAGTCCCGGGCCGCCCCCGCGTGGTCCCCCATGCGAAGCCGGACGTCCCCGGCCGTCCAGGCCAGCGCCGCCGGGTCCGTGACCCGCTCCTGGCCCCGGGCCAGCAGGTCCAGAGCCGCCTGATCGCCGAGCGAACGCTGGTAGAGCCGGGCAACCTCCCGGTATGGATCCGGGGCGCCGGGCTCCACGGCGAACCACGCCTCCGCCTCCTCCGGGAGCGCGTCCAGGGAATCCACTTCCACCAGCACCCGGAGCTTCATGTAGCGGACCGCCGACGAACCGGGGTCCTCCGCCAGATACCGGTCGGTCCAGGGCAGCACCTCGCCCACCCGCCCCTGGGTCCGGAGCACCCGCTCCAGGGCGAAGAGTCCCGCGGAGGAGCCCGGTCGCTCCTGGAGCAGCTCCTCGAGAAGGGCTTCGGCGTCACCGATGCGGCCCCGCCATTCCAGCCCCGCGGCCTCCCGCAGGACCCGGGTCTCTTCTCCGGAGGTGGGGGTCTGGGCCCCGAGAAGCGCCGGGGCGCCCGGCAGGACCAGGAGGAGGGCAACGAGGATCGACCGACTCACGATCCTCCGCTCCCCTCGCCGCGGTTCAACCGCTGGAAGTACTCCAGCACGAGAGCCCGGGCCGCCGGGGGAAGCCGTCCCAGGGATGCGGCGTCCGGAAGCCGGTAGCGGGCCAGCCCCAGGCTCGCGGGATCGAGCGGGGGCACCTCACCGGACTCGAAGAGCCCCGGCGCCTCCGACTCCCGCTCGGTGGACTCCTCCTCCCGCTCGAGGCTCCGACCGGCATCCAGGAGCCGGTGGAAGAGCCGTTCCTGACGCTCGCGGGTGTCCCGGTCCAGCCGCCCGCCGGCGAGCTGTCGGGCCAGTTCCTCGGCCTCCTGGGCCATGGCCTCCAGGTCACCCAGCGGACCCTCCTCCCCTTCCTGGTCCGAGAGCTGACCCAGATCGGAGGCCACCTGCTGCTGCTGCTGGGCCATCTGCTCCATCTGCTGCTGCTGGGCCTGGGGGGTGAGCTGCAGGGGCATCATCTGGGCCGCCTGATTGTTCACGTCCGCCTGTTGCTGTGCGAGCTGCTCGAGCTGTTCCATCATCTCTTCCGGGCTGGCCGCGGCCTGCTGACCACCCTGCTGCATGGCGGCGATCGCCGCCATGGCGGATTGGGCCACCTGGTTGAGCTCGGCGATGGAGCGCTCGGCGGCAGCTTCGGGCGAGGGCCGCGCCGCGCCGGGCCGCTCCATGGCCTCCATGGTCCGGGAGAGGGCCTCCATGGCCTGGCCCATCCGAGCCGAGATCTGCCGCTCGTCGGCGCCGGCGAGGCGCGCCGCCATGCTCAGGTTCTCCGCCAGGCTGCGAACGCCCTGCTGGACGGCGGAGACGTCCCCTCTCAGGTCGGCCATCTCGTCGCCGGAGGCACCCTGCATGGCCTCCCGGGTCTCGGCCTGCTGCCGGGCCAGGCTCAACGCGTCCTGGGCCGTCTGCTGGAGCGCCGATTGGAAGGCCTCGGCCCGCTCCGCCATCATCTGCTGCTGAGCGTCCCGGAGGGCCTCGGCCGCCTCGGACATCTGTTCGGCGGCCTGCTGGGACGACCGGGCGGCCTGGGACAGCTCCTGCCGGGCCTCAGCGGCAGCCTGCTCCATCCCCTGCCGTGCCGCCTGAGCGGCCTCCTGCGCCGCCTCGAGCGTCTCCTGGGCCCGTTCCTCCCCCAGCTCGCCCAGGCGCTCGGAGAGGCTCTCCATGCGCTCCTGGAGGTCCTCCGCCTCCTGGGCCAGGGCGTCCTGCTGAGCCGCCCGCTCCGGCGACGGCTCCTCCTCGGCCAGGGCTTCGGCCAGGGCCTGCTGCTCCTCCGCCAGCTCCTCGGCCTCCTGGGTGGCGCTGCGGAAGTCCTGCTCCACGGCGGCCCGCTGGGCCCGCTCCAGGGCTTCCTCGAGCCGCTGACGGAACTCCTCCTGGCTCTCGGCGAGCTGCTCCATGGACTCCCTGGCCTCCTGCCGGCCCATCTCGTCCATGCGGTCGAGGAGCTCCTGCATCTCGGCCTGGAGGTTCTCCCCGCCCATCTGCTGGAGGAGCTCCTGCAGTTCGTCCAGGTCCGCCTGGAGCTCCGGGTCCGAGGCCCCGGCTTCCTGGAGCGCCTCGGACAGGGCTTCGAGCTCGGCCCCCAGCGAATCGGCCCGGGACAGCATGTCCCGCTGTTCCTCCACGGCCTGGCGGAGGTCCTCCTGCTCCTGGAAGCTCGCCTGGTCCCCGGACTCCCCGAACCGGTCCTCGCCGGCCTCGGACCGCTCGGGCGCGCGAGCGGCCCGCTCCATGTCCCGGGTCTCCCGGGCCGCACGGTCGGCCTCCTCCTGAAGCGCTCGGAGCCGATCCGCCGCATCCTCGAGCTGCTGCTGGGCATCACGCCGCATCTCGTCCGGGGACGGCATGCGAAGCACGTACTCCTCGGTCCTGGCCTCCTGCCCGGAGGGGTGCACGTCGACCACCCGGGCGTAGTACCGGACCTCGTCCCCGGGGACCAGCCGCCATCCGGAGACGTCCAGGAGCGGGCGTGCCAGGGCGTTACGGGTCCCGGCCAGGTCCAGCGCCTGGGAGACCGGAGCCTGGGCGTCACCCAGGGCCGTGACGCGCCACGCAACCAGCTCCAGGGACCGGAGCCCGTAGTCGTCCGACGCCTCGAGGACGAGAGGCTGCCGGAGGCTGGAGGGGAGGAGCGTGTCGGCAGCCGGCAGGACGATGGCCACATGAGGCGCCGAGTCGGGAACCAGGGTCACCTCGAGGGGCGGCGGGACCAGGGCCGCGGCGTTCCCTTCCGCGTCGAAGAAGCGCCAGTCGTAGGTTCCGCTCCGGCCGGGCACCAAGGTCCCCCGGAACCCCGGGCCCTCCACCTGGAGCTCCCGAACCGGGTCGTCGTCGAGCATCAACGAGGCTCCCGAGAGGGGGCGGCTGCCGCGGCCCTCCACGCCCAGGGCGGACCCTGCCGGCAGCACGAGAGGCGGGACGTCGCCCCGGAACTCCTCCGGCGGCCGGTCCACGTAGGCGGGGTACTGCACCCGCACCGTCAGATCGGACACGAAGAGGGGGTCCACCGGGGTGATGGTGAACTCCCGGGTCCGGGCCCCGTCGGGCGCCGACACCGAGTAGGTGGTGGGGGCCGAGATCTCCGGGAAGGGGTGGACCGCCCGGTCCTGCACCACCGGAAGCTCCGCGGTCCGGACGATGTCCCCCGCCGACTGCCAGCGCAGCGTGACCGTCTCCCGGAAGGCCGCATCCACCTGGATGGTGATGCCGCCTCCCCGCTGGACCTCCACGTCGCCGGGCTCCACGACCAGCGGAGGCAGAACGGGCCCGTTCAGCACGGACAGCGGCGTCAGCAGCCCCCGCCACGCCGACGCGCTCCGGTCCGGAGAGAGGAGGAGCACAAGGACCAGCGCCGGCGCCAGGAGCGCCAGCACCCCGGCCAGGCGGCGACCCCGGCGATGCGCTCGCCCACCCAGCTCACCGGCCAGGTCCCCCGGCGAGGCGTCCAGGCGCGTCAGCAGCGTCGACTCACCCCGGCCGGCCAGCGCCCCCGACACCCCTTGGGGCAGAGACCGTCCGAGCTCGAGCGCACCCTGGAGGAGGCCGTCCGGAACGCCCCGGGCCCGTTCCATGGCAGCGGAGATCCGACGCTCGTCGAGGGTGTTGCGGCGCTCGCGCACGAACCAGGCGACACCCGCGACCAGGGCACCCAGGGCCGCCAGATCGAGGAGGAGCGGCACAGGGCTTCCCTGCCCCCAGCCCCCTCCCCCGACGAAGACCCAGGCCGCCAGCAGGAGGCCGGCGACCAGAGAGACCATAAGGAGGGCCGCGTGGGCGTGGAGCAGCCGCCGGAGCCGCCGGCGCACCCCCTCCACCACGGTGGCGACGGACACCGGTGTCACGACGTCCCCCCGGACAGGGCGTACAAGAAGAGGTTCACGCCCATCTGCAGGGCCGACTCCCGGACCTCGGCGGCATCCCCATGGACGTCCGGGTCCTCCCAACCGTCCCCCAGGTCGCTCTCGAAGGTGTACACGAGGATGAGCCTGCCGTCCTCGAAGACCCCGAAGGCCTGGGGCCGGGCACCATCGTGCTCGTGGACCTTGGGCAAGCCCTCGGGAAAGGTGTAGAAGGTCCGGAAGATGGGATGATCCGGGGGCACCTCCACCAGCTCGCGATCCGGGAACAGCGCCGCGACCTCCTCCCGGAACGATTCGTCCAGCCCGTAGTTGTCGTCGGCATGGAGGAACCCGCCCTGGAGGAGATAGTCCCGGAGGGCGACCCGCTCCGCCGGGGAGAGCCGGACGTCCCCGTGGCCGGTCATGTACAGATAGGGGTACGACCGCAGGTTCGGAGCCAGGGGCCGGACCACCGCCTCTCGACGGGTCGTCAGGATTCCGGTCCGCTCCCGGATGGCCTCGAGCAGATTGGGGAGGGACGACGGATTGGCGTACCAGTCCCCCCCGCCCTCGTACTGAAGGCGGGCGATGGTGACGGAATCCGGAGGGGGCCCCTGAAGGGCCATCGCCACCAGCGCCAGCCCGACGACCTTCACGCTATGTCTCCCTTCAGCTCATGGACCACTTCGTACGCCCGGTTCCGGGGAATCCCCAGCTCCCGAGCGAGCTCCTTCGCCACCTGACTCGGCCTCAGGCCGTCGCTCAGCAGCGCCTGCGCCCGGGCGCGCGCCACTGCCGGATCGACCTCCTCGGCCGGCTCTTCCGCCGCCGCCACCACCACGGTCACCTCGCCCTTCGGTGGGGTCGCCTTGTAATAGGCGGCCAACTCCCCGGCGGTTCCTCGCCGGAACTCCTCGTGCAGCTTCGTCAGCTCACGGGCGACGGCCACCCGCCGTCCCTTCTCCAAAGTTGTCTCCAGGGCCTCCAGGAGCGCCACAAGTCGCTCGGGGGACTCGAAGAGCACACACGTCTCCTGGGACCCCGCGATACGCTCCAGCGTTGAAGCCCGGGCCGTGCCCTTCCGGGGCACGAAGCCCAGGAAGGCGAAGCGGTCCACGGGCAGCCCGGAGCCCACCAGGGCGGCGAGGACCGCCGACGGCCCGGGGACGGGGACCACGGTGTGCCCCGCCTCGGCCACCGCCGCGACGAGCCGTCCCCCCGGATCGGAGATCAGCGGGGTGCCCGCGTCGGTGACCAGCGCCACGTCCTCGCCCGCGTCGAGCCATCCCAGAACGGTGTCCAGGCGCGCTGCCTCGTTGTGGGCGTGGAGGGAGATGAGGTCGGCCCGGATTCCCAGGTGCTGAAGCAGGAGCCCACTCCTGCGGGTGTCCTCCGCCGCCACGTGCCGCACCTCGCCCAGCACGCGCACGGCCCGTCGCGTGATGTCTTCCAGATTTCCGATGGGTGTCGCCACCAGATGGAGGGTGGCCATGGATCCTCCCTGGCCCGGATGCGCACGACGCCCCGGGATGCGTGAGCACCCCGGGGCGTCCGGTCAACGGCGGCGGGAGCCGTCGCGGCTCACAGGTGCGCCTGGACCTTCTCCTCGAAGAAGGGCTTCGGCATGGCGCCGACGATGCGGTCGACCTCCTCGCCTCCCTTGAAGAACAGGATGGTGGGGATGGAGCGGATGCCGTAGCGCGCCGCCACGGCCGGATTCTCGTCCACGTCCACCTTGCCCACCTTCAGGCCCTTGTCGGCGTAGCTCTCCGCAAGCTCCGCCACGACGGGAGCCACCATCCGGCAGGGTCCGCACCACTCGGCCCAGAAATCGACCATGGTGAGGCCATCGCTGGCGGCGACCTCGTTGTCGAAGGTCCCGTCCGTGATCTCGAGGATGTTCGCGCTGTTCGCCATGCTCTGGTCTCCTTTGTATACCTTCCGACGGAATGCTCCGCACCCGCCGGCGCAGGATCCCGTGGACCCCGCTACGTTGTCGATCTCATGAACGATCTGGTCGTCGATCACGTCGCCGTCGCCGTACACTCCCTGGCCGACGCAACGCCACTCTACGAACGCATGACCGGTCTCTCCGGTTCCCCCGTGGAGGAACTTCCTTCCCAGGGTGTCCGGGTCGCCTTCGTCGGCCACCTGGAGCTCCTGGAGCCCACGTCGCCCGACACTCCGGTCGGGCGCTTCCTGACCCGGAAC
>DATHRY010000367.1:0-7959 GCA_035464715.1 Longimicrobiales bacterium | reverse complement strand
AAGGATCCAGCCCGGCAATGGCGTCGGCGAGCACCTCCCGGGCCCGCCGGGCCGTCTCTTCCGGGTCCGACGTCTCCTCCATGACCTGGAAGAGCGTCTCGAGCACACGCGCGTTGGTCTCGACCGCGATGGAATCGGCGCCCTGGAGCTCCGCCACCGCCCGGCTCTGGGTCCGGAGGACGTCCCGCCCCGGGACGCCCGGGCCCGCCAGCAGCACCAGGAACCGCGCCCGGTCGCCCCGGGTGGCCACGATGGGCCCCACGAGCCCCCCCTCGGAGTGCCCGACGATCCCGATCCCGGAGGCGTCCACCTCGGGCTGGGCTCCGAGCCAGGCCAGGGCGGCGTCGGCGTCCGAAGCGAAGTCCTGGCTGGTGGCCGCGGCGAAGTCGCCCGTCGAGCCCCCGACGCCCCGGTCGTCGTAGCGCAGCACGGCGATGCCGGCCCGGGTCAGGTGGTCCGCCAGCACCGCGAACGGCTTGTGCCCCATGAGGGTCTCGTCCCGGTCCTGGGGGCCCGACCCCGACACGAGGACCACGCCCGGTACCGGTCCGTCCGCCCTGGGGAGGGTGAGGGTCCCGGCCAGCTCGACGTCCGCCTCGGGATTCGGGAAGGAGACCTCCCGGGCCTCGTAGGGACAGGGGCAGCGGGGGGTCTGGGGACGATCGGCCGCGGTAGGCACGGCTTGGGGCGCCTCGCCCTCGGGGACCCGCTCCAGAACCAGGGGCAGCGCGTTGGGCCCCTGGCTCCAGGTCCCCTCCACCGTGCCGTCGGGTCGCCGCACGCCCTCGTAGCGGCCCTGGATCACCTGGATCTCGAAGACGAGGGAGTCCCCGGCGGTCCGTACCGAGGACACGGGAATTCCCGCGGCGCCCTGGGCGGGGCTGTCCATGGTGGCCTCCAGGCCCGCTGCGCCCATCGTGATGTGGACGATCAGGGGAAGGGACTCGGCGCCGACGTCGAGGCTGCCCTGCCAATCGCCGACCCAGGCCTCTCCGGCATCCTGTGCGAGGAGGGGTCCGGGCACGACGAGGAGAAGGAAGGCCAGCTTCCTGAAACTGCGGTCCATGACCATGGTGATCTCTCGCTCACGAGTAAGAGTGCTTCTGCACGCCCGCGGTCGAACCGCGGGCGCGCCAATGCACGGGCTACGATGCCGGCGGACGGGCGCTTCAACCCCTTCCTGCGGACCCGGTGAAGCGGTACCCTTCGGGCTCCACACCTCCAACCGGGACAGCATGGCGCAGGACCGTACGCATCACGATGCGATCGCCGTCGTGGACTTCGGCGGACAGTACGCCCACCTCATCGCCACGAAGATACGGCGCCTCGGCGTGCTGGCGGAGATCCGCCAGCCCGAGGACCCCATCGAGGCTTTCCGCCCGTTCAAGGGGATCATCCTCTCCGGCAGCCCCGCGCTGTCCTCTCACGGTGAGGACTCCGGGTACACCAAGGCCGTCTACGACCTGGACGTCCCGATCCTGGGGCTCTGCTTCGGGCACCAGGAGATCGCCAAGCACTACGGCGGCACGGTGGTCCACGGGGGCCGCGAGTGGGGCAAGGCCGACCTCCACCTCCAGGGCGACCATCCTCTCTTTCGAGGGCTGGGACCGGTGGAGCAGGTGTGGATGAGCCACTTCGACTCCGTCTCGGAGCTCGGACCCGGCTTCCGGGAGCTCGGGTACACGACCTCCCCCGACGGCTCCCCGGACCACCGCAATGCCGCCATCGGCAACGACGACGAGCGGCGCTACGGCTTCCAGTACCACGCCGAGGTGGACGACACCCTCAACGGGGACCGGATGCTGGGCAATTTCGTCCGGGAGATCTGCCGGGCGGAGCCGACCTGGTCCATGGAAGCCTTCATCGCCGAGGAACGGGAGAAGCTCCGGGCCCAGGTCGGCGAGGAATCGGTCTTCCTTCTGGCCTCCGGTGGCGTGGATTCTACGGTGGCGGCGGTGGTCCTCAAGGAGTCCCTGGGCTCCGAGCGGGTCCACCTCCTCCACATCGACAACGGGCTCATGCGGAAGGACGAGAGCCGGAACGTGATCGCGATGTTCGAGCGACTGGGCCTCGGAGAGAACCTGCACTTCGTCGATGCTTCCGACGACTTCCTCTCGGCGCTGGAGGGGCTCACCGAGCCCGAAGCCAAGCGGAAGGCCATCGGCAACACCTTCGTCGAGGTCTTCAACCGCGAGGCGGAGCGGCTCGGGATCCAGGACCATCTCCTGGGCCAGGGTACGATCTACCCGGACACGGTCGAGACCGGAGGGACGAAGCGCGCCCACACCATCAAGACCCACCACAACCGGGTCGCGGTCATCGAGGAGATGATCGCCCAGGGCAAGGTGGTGGAGCCGCTGGCGGAGCTCTACAAAGTCGAGGTGCGGGAGCTGGGCGAGGAGCTGGGTATCGCTCACGAGGCGCTGTGGCGTCACCCCTTCCCGGGACCCGGCCTGGGCGTCAGGTGCCTCTGTTCCGACGGGGAGCCGGACCGGCACGACTTCGAGCGCATCGTTCCGGCGGTGGCGGAGATCGCGGATCGCTTCGCCCTCCACCCCCTGGTGCTCCCCATCAAGTCGGTGGGCGTGAAGGCGGACGTGCGGGCCTACGAGCACCCCGTCCTGTTCAGCGGGGAGGCGGACTGGGACACGCTGCTCGCCGCGGCGTCGACGGTCACCGCCGAGGTGCTGGGGATCAACCGGTGCATCTGGAACCTGGGCCCGGACCACCCCGACGAGGCCCGCCCGGTACGCGGCTACATGACCCGGGACCGGCTCGACCTCCTCCGGGAAGCGGATCACCTGGTGATGGAGGGACTGCGGCGCCACGGGATGTACGACGAGATCTGGCAGTGCCCGACGGTGCTGGTCCCGTTGAGCCTCGGCGGTGGTGACGGCGAGACGATCGTCCTGCGGCCCATCCGCTCGGCCAGGGCCATGACGGCCACGCCGGTGCGGCTTCCGGAAGCCCTGCTCGACGAGCTGCGCGGCTCGATCCTGGCCCTGCCCGGCGTCTCGGGGCTGGCCCTGGACATCACGTCCAAGCCGCCGGGCACCATCGAGTGGGAGTGACCCCCGTCCTTCCCCTCCACGAAAGAAAAGACGGGCCGGGTCGAAGACCCGGCCCGCCTCGCGCACAGAAACCGTCTCTCGGATCCCCCGAGCGCCCGTCGTCCGTCGACGCCGTTCGCCGGAAGCGAGAGACGTTCGTACTGTACCCGTTACGGAATCGTCACACAAGCGCGTCCGCGCCGTCTCCGGATGGCGCCCGTGCGGATGGACCTTTCGGACCCCTGACGGCATACCAGGTTATCCCGCGCATCCACGCCGGATGCGTCACAACCCCTCGATACGGAGGACTCCCATCGACGAACCACGCGTGAACGACAGAATCCGCATCAGCCCCGTCCGGCTCATCGACCAGGACGGCGAGCAGGTCGGGGTCGTGTCGCTGGACACGGCCAAGGAGAAGGCGGCGGCGGTGGAGCTGGACCTGGTGGAGGTCGCAGCGAACGCGCGCCCCCCTGTCGTCAAGATCATGGACTGGGGGAAGGAGCGCTACGAGCGTCAGAAGCGTCAGCGCGAAGCCAGGAAGAACCAGACCACGGTCGAGCTCAAGGAGGTGCAGCTGCGCCCCCGGACCGACGACCACGACTTCGAGGTGAAGCTCAAGCGGGCGCGCCGATTCCTCATGGACGGGAACATGGTCCGGGTGGTGCTTCGGTTCCGCGGTCGTGAGCTTCGTCGCCCCGAGGTCGGGGTGGAGACGCTGGACCGGATGCTGGAGGCCACCGCGGACATCTCCAAGGTGGAGCAGCGCTCGAACAACATCGAGGGCCGCCGGTTGGTCGCCCTCCTCGAGCCCAACCTCCCCAGCGGCGCACATTGACGGTGGTCCGTGCCGGAGACGGCACGGTCGTGAACGCGGTCCCGAGCCCCCTGGGGTTCGGGACCGCTTCCGTTCAGGGCTCCTCCACCGGGACGGGGAAGACGGTCAGCCGGCGACCCTGTAGACGCCACCAGGCCAGGAGGAGCGCCGTGTCCCGGCTGTAGCTCCGTATTCCGCCGGGAACCGCATGGGTCCGGAGGTAGGTGTCGTTCACCGCACTGGCCACCGGGCCCGCCACGCTGCGGTTGTCCCGGTACCAGGTGGCGTAGTCGGCCCAGTCCCGGCGCACCCCGGGGTACAGGGTATCCATGAGGGCGTCCCGGGCCTCCCGATCCCTCCGGGCGAAGTCCCGCATGAGCGAGCGTAGGATCCGGGACCACCCCGAGTACCGCACCAGCAGATCGTCGGAGTGGATGGCGGCCAGGACCCCGGCGAAGGTGGCCTCGTTCTCTCGAGGGATGGCGCGCTGGTGCGCCTGCTCGTGTGCGGCGCTGGCCGGAAGGACGAGGGCCGGCGGGGAGCCGGTGATGTGGGCCTCGCCCGTGAATGGGCTATAGACGCCCAGAAGATCCAGGCCGTCCAGGACCCAGCTCGTGCCCCTGAACTTCACCGGTCCGTAGGGGCGGTCCCCGTACCCGTCCATCCCCAGGGCGGGCGTGACCCGGCGCCAGCCCACCGCCAGCGCATCCGAGAGGGCGCGGGCGTCCAGAGGAGCCCGGGTGGGCTCGCCCACGTCGGTCGCGCCGTCGTGGAGTGTGAGGTAGGCGAGGTTGGTCCGCTCGACGGCGTGGGCCGCGAGGGCCGCCAGGTCCTCGCCGTCGCCGGGTTCGCCGTCCGACAGCCCCAGTCGGGCCTCCAGCGGCGCCCGGGCGTAGTTGAGCCCCCAGAGAAGGTAGAAGGCGAGGAGGAGGACCCCCACCACGCCCAGGGTCCAGGTCGCGCCCTTCTGCAGGGCGAGTGACACGCCGATCTCGCCGGCCCGGATCCGGGTGGCGCCGTGGAACGCCCGCCACCCGGCCCACCCGAGGAGGGCCACGATCCCCAGGAAGCTCAGGGAGACGGGTGACCAGCCGGTCAGGAGGGAGAGTCCCCGGGCGATGCGGGGGCCCAGGGTGTCCCCGTACACCCGCTCCACGACACCGGGAAAGCGGGCCAGGACCAGGGTCAGGCCGGCCACGACGAGCCCGGCGACGAAGAAGAGGAGTCCGCGCATGGAGGACAATATAGACACCGCGATGCAGGCACCTCCCCGCACGGCCGCCGCGAACGGTGGCGGCACCCGTCACGACCACGGCCATCGGCACGCCGCCACGGCGATGGGGGCGCTCCACGGACTGGCAGGCACCGGCGCCGCCGTCGCCCTTCTTCCCGTGGCGGCGATGGACGGGCCGGGCCACACCCTCCTCTACCTCCTGGCCTTCGGGCTCGGCACCGCGGCCTGCATGGCGCTCTACGCCCTCTCGGCCGGCTGGCTGGCCGGTCGGGCCGCCCGCCGCTCCGGCGCCCTGGGGCGGGCCCTTGCCCGGGGGGCGGGGCTGGGCTCGTTGGCGGTGGGCGTGATCTGGCTGATGGGCTGAGGCGGGCTCAGCCGCTTCCCGCCACGGACAGGTCCCTCCGGAGCACGATGATGGAGGTGCTCGTCTCTTCGATTCCGGAGAGCCACGAGCCGTACAGCTCCATCATCCCGTCCTCTCCGAGGTCCTGCATCAGAGCCTCGTCCATGCTGGGGGAGGGCTCCTCGAGACCCGCGAAGTCAGCCGCGGGAATGACGAGGGCGAGGTCGCTTCCCTGGGCCCCTACGACCGTCCGGAGAACCACGTAGTGCATGTCGTTCGCCATGGCCGTCTCCCGGACCGTCCGCATCGCCTGCTCCATCTCCATGGCGCCCTCGGACTCGACCCACACCCGCGTGACCATGAAGACGTTCATCTCCTCCATGTTCGGAGGCATGACGCTCATCGCGGTGTCCAGGACGCTCACCCAGGAGGAGGACTCGGCGACGAAGGGGAGGACGGTGCTGTTGAATTGATCCCCGACGGCCTGCTGGAAGTCCCCCATGCCGGTGTAGGTGTCCAGGTCGGCCCACGCGTGGTTCGCGGAACGGATCAGGTACTGGCCGGCGTCGTCGCCGAACATCACCTGGTAGACCTCCCAGCTGAACGGCTCGCCCTGCTCCTGGCGGAAGGCCGCATGCTCCCTCATCGCGGACTCGAAGGCCCGCTCCTGTCCGACGTTGACCTTCACCCGGTAGGCGAAGGCGAGGTTGGCGCCCTGGGCGGCGACGCCGGGGGCAGCGGCCAGGATGCCCAGGCACGCGGCGAGGAACGAGCGTCGAAGAACACGCATTGCACACCTCCATCTTGTGGGTTGTCCGTCAATGTGCGCGTCGGGTGTTATTCGGGCGGCCCCGGGGGCGGCGGACCGAGGTATTGCATTGTATGTCTCCGGCATATATGATATCGACATACATGACGTATGCAGTGATTCGAACCTCGGGACGCGCGGAGCGAACCATGGCCCAGGCCGATCCCACGGGACCCCTTCCCCCCCACACCTTCCACGTCCTCCTGGTGCTGAGCGAAGCACCGGCCCACGGCTACGGGATCAAGAAGGAGGTCCAGGAGAGGACCGGGGGCCGGATCGACCTCGATGCCGGCGGGCTCTACCGGATGATCGCCCGGATGGAGGAGCAGGGGTGGGTGGAGCCGGTGACTGCGCCGGCGCACGCGGACGACGCCCGGCGGAAGTACTACGCCCTCACCGCCGAGGGGCGCCGGGTCCTGGCGGAGGAGGCGGCCCGGTTGACCGCCCTGGCGGGCAGTCCGGACGTGGTGGCGCTGGCCCGGGAGGGGCGGGCCGGATGAGCTCGGTGGCCACGCGCCTCTTCCAGCTCCTCCTGGGCCTCTACCCCGGTTCCTTCCGGGTTCGGTACGGCGAGGAGATGACGGCCTTCTTCCAGGAGGAGCTCCGGGAGGCCAGGGGCGCCTCCCGGGCGTGGGTGGCCACACGGGGACTGTGGCGCGCCGCGCTGCAAGGGATTCGAGAGCGGGTCCGACAAGGGACTTCACGACGACGGGGGGGGACGATGACGGGGATGGGACGGGAGATCCGGATCGCGGGACGATCACTGCTGCGCCGACCGGGCTTCGCGGCCGTCGCCGTGGCCACGGTGGGGATCGGAGTCGGAGCCGCCACCGCCGTCTTCTCGGTGGTGGACGCGGTGGTCTACCGTCCCATGCCCTACCCCGCCCCGGACCGGCTGGTGGCCCTCTGGACCACATTCGAGAACACCGGGGAAACACCTTTCGACCTCTCCCTGGCGGAGCAGCACGACTACGCCGCCGATTCCCGGGCGCTCGAGGCGGTGGGGGGGTGGACGCCCAGCGAGCTGACCCTGACGGGGCTGGGCCCGGCCCGCCGGATTCCGGTGGTGTACACGTGGGGGGATCTCTACGACGTCACGGGCGTCGTCCCCCTGCTCGGACGAATCCCGCATCCCGAGGAGACGGCCTCGGGAGCGTCTCCGGTGGCCGTGGTCTCCCACCGGTTCTGGCGCACCGCCCTGGACGGGGACCCGGAGGTGATCGGCCGGACCCTGCAGCTGGACGAGCGCACCACCGAGGTCATCGGGGTCCTGCCCCCCGGCGCCTCGCTGCCCGACGCCCGGCCGGACCTCTGGCTGCCCTACGCCAGGACCCGATCGGAGATCCGCGACCGCTCGGGGCACAGCCTCCGCGTCCTGGCCCGCCGCACCCCCACGGCGAGCCTGGCGGATGCCCGGGCCGAGCTCCGGGACATCCAGGAGCGCTGGCGCGAGGTCTACGCCGGTCAACACTCCCCTGGGCACCCGGGACACGCCATCCGGATGGCCGACGCCCACGCGTGGTACTTCGGCGATCTGCGGCCCACCGGCGCGCTCCTCCTGGCAGCGGCCGGCCTCCTGCTCCTCCTGGCCTGCGCGAACGTGGCGAGCCTGCTCCTGGCCCGGGGAGAGACCCGGCGGGGGGAGTTCGCCCTTCGGCGCGCCCTGGGCGCCGGACGGGGGCGGGTGATGGCCGGGCTGCTCACCGA